>CBFGVN010000569.1:0-2301 GCA_965651845.1 uncultured Chryseobacterium sp.
CTTCCGGAACAGATTACAATTTGTATGAAAGAATTGATTAATTGGCTGGAAGATGGAAGCAGGATGCTTGAAGTTTAGACTCAATACACACTAAAACCCTAAAACTCTCCAACTCTAAAACTCTAACACACTCTAACACCCTAAAAAATGAAATACTGTGCTTTTCTCCGCGGCGTTAATGTAAAAGGAACCAATATGAAAATGGCGGAAGTCTGCCAGGTTTTTAAAGATGTCGGAATGAATGATGTGGTTTCCATTTTGGCTTCCGGAAATATTGTTTTTTCTTCCGATAAGAAAGCGGATGAATTAAAGAAAATCCTGGAAAAAGCAATGTCTGAACACTTTTCTTACGAAGCCTATTTATTCATAAAATCTCAGGAAGAAATCGAAAATTTCTGGAACGGAAATCCTTTTGAGAAAAATGATGATCTTCATTCATATACGTTTGTCGGGAATGATGGGGTTGAAAAAGTTTTGATGCAGGAATTCGAAAACGCTTCAAAAACAGAAAATGAAGACGCTAAAATTGTGAATAATATTTTCTATTGGCAGGTTCCGAAAGGAAATACTTTAGATTCTACGTTCGGAAAAATCTTAGGCAAGAAAAATCTGAAAGATCAGTTTACGAGCAGAAATATTAATACTTTTGAGAAGATTTTGAAGAAGTTTAAATAATTTTACAGATGCTTCGACAGGCTCAGCATGACACCGCTACAAATATTCTGTTCACATCCAAACAGTCAGTATTAGAGATGTCATGCTGAGCCTGTCGAAGCATCTATATAAATTAAAACCAGAAAAACTTAAATCCCAAAAGACCAAAACTATTACAGCCATAGCCTGTTAAACCCTTCAAATAATTTCCAATTCCCGAACTTTATCATTATTTTTACTGAACTTTTTAATTTAAATAAAAAATGATTCAGTATTTAGATAATATTCATCACAAAGATTCAAAAAACTTTTTCCTTATTGCCGGACCTTGTATTATTGAAGGGGAAGATATGGCATTGAGAATTGCTGAAAAAGTAGTAGAACTTACCAATCAATACAATATTCCATATATTTTTAAAGGAAGCTTCAAAAAAGCCAACAGAAGCAGAGTAGATTCATTTACAACGATTGGTGAAGAAAAATCTTTGGAAATCCTTAAAAAAGTAGGAGAAACATTCAACATTCCTACGACAACAGATATTCACGAAAACGAACATGCTGCTTTGGCTGCGCAATATGTTGATGTACTGCAGATTCCGGCATTTTTGGTTCGCCAGACAGACCTTTTGGTTGCCGCTGCGAAAACAGGGAAATGTGTGACTTTGAAAAAAGGACAATTCCTTTCTCCTGAATCCATGAAATTTGCTGTTCAGAAAATTACAGATTCTGATAATCAGAAAGTTGCGATTATCGAACGTGGAAACTCTTTTGGATATACTGATCTGATTGTTGATTACAGAGGAATCCCGACGATGAGACAGTATGCTCCAGTCATTCTTGATGTTACGCATTCTTTACAACAGCCTAATCAAACTTCCGGAGTTACCGGAGGAAGACCGGATTTAATTGAAACGGTAGCAAAAGCAGGAATCGCAGTAGGTGCAGACGGAATTTTCATCGAAACTCACCCAACCCCGGAAACGGCTTTATCTGATGGTGCCAATATGTTAAGATTGGACTTATTGGATGATTTGTTACAGAAACTAACAAGAATTAGAGAAGCTATTTTATAATTCTTTTAAACAAACTAAAAATAGGCTTATTTGAATTTTTTGAATGAGTCCTGCATCATTTTGAGCTTATTGTTCAAATGTTAAATAAAGTTTAAAAAAGTTAAAATAAAATTTATATATTCACGTTTGAAATTTTAAAACATTTCTTTTGAAAAAACTAGTTTTACCACTAAGCCTTATGGTTCCCATGTTAGTATTCTCTCAAACGAGGAAGAAGAAGGATACTACTACTAAAGTCAACAGTATTGAGGAAGTTGTTTTCCAGAAAAAAGCTATAGGAAAAACGAACGATCTTACCACAGTGAAAATTTCAGCAAAAGACGCTCAGAATGTGGCAAGTATTTCCGGAGGTATCGAAGGAGTTATCAAAACGTTACCTTCCGTAAACTCCAATACGGAGCTTTCTTCGCAATACATGGTTCGTGGTGGAAACTATGATGAAAACCTTATCTACATTAATGATATCGAAATTTACAGACCATTCCTGATCAGAAATTCTCAACAGGAAGGTTTGAGTATCATTAATCCCGATATGGTTTCTACAGTGAATTTCTCTGCAGGAGGCTTTGAGCCG
>CBFGVN010000570.1:0-2298 GCA_965651845.1 uncultured Chryseobacterium sp.
AAAATCCTTCTAAGAAGGCTATTCATAAATATTTTGATGAATATTATGTTCCTAATAACTATGCGATGGTTTTGGTCGGAGATCTTGATTTTGAAGAAACAATTCAGCTTGTAGATCAATACTTTGGAGCGCTTCCCTACAGAGAATTGCCGAAAAAAACAACGGTTGTCGAAAAACCCATTACAGAAATTGTAAAAAGAACGGTGAAAAGCCCGACAACACCAAGAGTTCAGTTAGCTTGGAGAACCGAAAGCTATGGAACGAGAGAAGCTATGCTTGCAGATATTGTGGTAAATATTTTAAGCAACAGAGGAGAAGCAGGACTGTTGGATTTAAATATCAATCAGACTCAAAAGCTGCTTTGGGGACAGGCTTTTTCAGTAGGCTTAAAACAATACGGATACTTTTCAATTGTTGCCGTACCGAAGGAAACGCAGACACTGGATGAAGCAAAAAATCTGGTGTTGGCGCAGGTAGAATTGGTGAAAAAAGGAGAATTCCCGGATTGGATGCTTCCTGCCATCATTAATGATTTCAAAGTTCAGAGGATGAAAACGCTGGAAACGGCAGACGGATTGGCAACGAACCTTTATGATACGTACATTAAAGGCAGAACCTGGGAAGAAGAACTGAATGAAATGGATGAATACGCAGCGTTTACCAAAGAAGATGTTATTGCCTTTGCCAATGAGTTTTTCAAGGAAAATTATGTAATTGTTTACAAGGAAAAAGGAGTAAATGATAAATTGATTCGTGTTGAAAATCCGGGGATTACTCCCGTGAAGATTAATCGTGAAGCTCAATCGGAGTTTTTGCAGCAGATTTTAGCGGAGAAAACGGAAGAAATTCAACCGGAATTTATTGATTATCAGAAAGAAATTAAAATAGACTTAATTAAAGATAAAAAACTTAGTTTCGTTAAAAATAAATACAACGAGATTGCCCAGGTTCATTTCATTTTCCCTTTTGGAAGTGATCATGACCGAGATTTGGGGATTTCCACTCAGGTTCTTCAATATTTGGGGACGGAAAAATTTTCACCTGAAGATCTTAAAAAAGAATTCTTTAAAATAGGTGTCACGAATGATTTTAAAACGGCCAACGATCAGCTTACCTTATCTTTAAACGGGCTGGAAGAGAATATCGAAAAAGGTATTGAACTGCTTCAACACTGGCTGTACGATGTAAAACCTGATCAGGAAATTTACAATCAGTTTGTAGATACCGTTTTGGAAAACCGTGCTGCGATGAAGAAAGATAAAGGCCGTATTATGACCGCCTTGACAAACTATACAAAATTGGGCAAATTCTCCCGGTTTACGGATATTATTTCGAAAGAAGAGCTTGAGAGTAGTAAAGTTGAAGCTTTCACAGACAGGATGAAAAAATTATTCAAATTTCCTTATCAGATATTTTTCTATGGAAAGGATTTTGAAAATTTTAAAGGATATATTGGGAAATACGTTGAAAATGAAAACTTTCAGATTCCGGAACCTAAGCAATATCCGGAGCCGGAAACAGGTGGAAATGTCTATTTCACCGATTATGATATGGTTCAGATGGAAATGAGCAAAGTGGGAAGAGGACATGAGGTGAACCCTGATAATTTCGGGAAAATAAATGTTTTTAATGAATATTTCGGACGTGGTTTGTCGTCGATCGTTTTCCAGGAAATCCGTGAGAGTAAGAGTTTGGCATATTCAGCATAT
Organism: uncultured Chryseobacterium sp.; assembly: GCA_965651845.1. Classification (GTDB taxonomy): domain Bacteria; phylum Bacteroidota; class Bacteroidia; order Flavobacteriales; family Weeksellaceae; genus Chryseobacterium. The sequence continues at coordinate 1,710 of CBFGVN010000570.1, forward strand.
GTTTCGTATGCCGCCAATTCGGAGCTGAATCACCCGGATTATATCACAACTTACATTGGGACGCAGCCGGATAAATTACAGATTGCCGTTGATACGATGACCGAACTGATGGATGAGCTTCCCGAAGTTCCGATTCAGTTTGAAAATGCTAAAAACGCCGCTTTAAAGCAAATTGCATCCACAAGAATTACAAGAACGAATATTTTCTTTAATACATTAAGGTTAAAAAAATTAAACATCTATCACGATTTTAGGAAAGATATTTATCATCAGATTGAAAGCCTGAAATTTGAAGACCTGAAAGAGTTTTATAATAACTATATTAAATCAATTCACTTCAACACAGCCATTATCGGGAAGAAAGAAAACCTGAATATGGAAGCTGTCAACCAGATGGGAACATTTAAAGAAGTAAGCTTGAAAGATATTTTTGGACATTAGAAATTTTTATTGAGGTGCTTCGACAGGCTTAGCATGACATCGCTACAAATTAACCTCCAATAAACAGTTAGTATTAGAGTTGTCATGCTGAGCGTGTCGAAGCATCTGTTAAATACAAAAAACAAACCCCGAAAGAAAAACTTTCGGG
>CBFGVN010000571.1:0-2295 GCA_965651845.1 uncultured Chryseobacterium sp.
GGGCTCCCAAAAGAATCACTTTAGAGTCCTTTTTACCCGGAATTTCAGCAATAAGATTCGGATGTGTAGTGTCACCTTTTGATTCGGCCGTCATGTTGAGTTTTGCGATGACTTTTTGGTTTTTTAATAGCTTTTCAAGTTCGTCTGCAGATCTTACCCCGATCGATAAAGCCGGAATTTTTACCTTGTCATCGGACTCATAATAGATCATTTTGTCATGGGGAATATCGTCATTAGCGTTTGTTAAAGACCTTATAATTAAAGCTTTTGCTCCTGTTTTATCAATAACGGAATCAGAAATTAGTTTGGAATTCGCAGTAATTAAATATGAATCACTGGTATTGATGATTGTAGGATCCATTGGAAGATTCACGAAAACAATTTTGTCTTTTAACTGTCCTACAGATAAAGCATTAAGTTCAGAAGTGCTGTTAATTAAAACAATTTCACCCGTAAGATCTTTTCCACCCGTTCCTTCTGAGTTCCCGAAAGAAAGCATTCTGATGTTTTTCCAATCTCCATTTCCTGCTTTTATCTGCAAAGATTCTTTTCCCCTGATCCATACCGGAGCTTTTGCTTCCTGTCTCCAGATCATTTCAATGCCGATATCTTTAAACTTTTTTTCTGCCCATTCTACAGCTTTTGTATAGCCGGGAGTAGCACTGAAACGGGATCCTATCCCTTTCGTTAATTCTCCAAGGTTATTGTATGCGGTCCCGTTGGTCATGATCTCGTCTGAGATCTTTTTAAACTCATCATGATAGTTGAATTTGGCTGCAACCGCTGTCTTTTTTGCCGGTTTTTTCTGAGGTTTTTTTTGAGAAAATAAAAATCCACCCAAAAAGAGTGGAATTATAATGAATATTTTTTTCATTTTTTATTTACCTTTTCTTTTTCCGCTGATAAAAGTAGGGAAAAAATAGTAATTTTCTAAGGTTTCATATCATACATTAACAATGCGGTAACGAGTTTTGGCTCGATAAATGTACATTTCGGAGGCATACTAAGTCTTAAGTCTGAAATTTTAATCATATCATTAAAACTTACCGGATAAATTCCGAATCCTACTTTACCTTCACCATTGTCGATTTTCTCTTTAATCTGGTTGATCCCTTCGATATTTGAAGTCCCTTTCACATAAGAGATTTTTTCCGAGCTATCAGGATCTTCAATTTTTAAAATATCCTTAAAAATATATTTGTCCAGAAGATGATGATCCAGATTATCCAGAGACATTTCCTTTGAACGAAGATCATGCTTTACATGAAGAGAATAAAATTTCCCATCCAGGTACATCGAAATGTGAAATTTCTGAGAAGGATAATATGCCGTTTCTCCTTTTTCGTGAATTAAAAAATATTTTTCCAATTCTTTCAGAAATACTTCATTCGACAAACCATTAAGATCGGTCACAACTCTGTTGTAGTCGTGGATTTTAATAGACTGGTTGGAAACTATGAAGCTGTACACAAAATTGTAAAGCTCAGTACCGTTATGCCTTTTGTTTTTATCTTTCTGATGTTTAGCATTCAACGCTGTGGAGCCGATTCTGTGGTGTCCGTCTGCAATGTAGAAAGAATCGATCTGGTCGATCACTTCTTTAAACTGCTGCAGTTTCAGACGATTATCAATTCTCCAGATTTTATGTCTGATTCCTTTTGTATCCACATGATTGAAGATCGGAACGTTTTTCTCTTCATGGTTCATCAATAGCTCAATTTTTGAATTGGCAGGATACGTTAATAAAACAGGTTCCGCCTGAAGATTTACTTTTTCAAGATAATGCGCAAGTTTTTCCTTTTTTTGTGGAATTGTACTTTCGTGTCTCTTGATTTTACCACTCCAGAAATCTTCAATACTTGCCAACCCCAAAAGTCCCCTGAAAACCTGTTTATTGGGATAGATCTGCTCATAAAGATAGTATGCAGAATTGTCCTGAACGAGTTTGTTTTCGTCCAGAAGTTCTTCGAATGTCGACCGGATTTTCCTTAGATTTCGGTCAATATCTTTGGATTTACTTACAACATAAGGTTTTATCATGTTGATGTAAGTGTTTTCGACTTGTGCTTTCTCCGCTATTTCTTCCTGTGTAAAATTGTCCAAAGGATGAGTAGGGAAGGTGCTTTCATAGTCTTTATGAGGTCTTATTCCACGGAAAGGTTTAAAAACAGGCATATTTTATTGTATAGTTTCTTTTTTTAGCTTAATAATTTGTTCTGCAAGTTCGACTCCGATTTTCTCCTGTGCATCCACCGTGTTTCCTCCGACGTGAGGAGAAAGTGACAGGGCAGGATT
>CBFGVN010000572.1:0-2293 GCA_965651845.1 uncultured Chryseobacterium sp.
ATACTGGTGGATTGGCTGGTTTCAGAAGCCTGTTTTGGAGAGACCTGAAAAACGGCAATACGATCATTGCACTGACAAATCAAGGGGATGCTTTTCATGTATTTGATTTTCTGAATGACATTAAAAAAGCTTTGAAATAACAGTACCGGAGTAAAATAAACAATAACAAATCATCTGCAAACAGTTAATAATGTTTAACTCAAAAAAAAGAATAAATATGTTCAATAAAATGATGTTAGCTGTTACTCTCATATGGCTGTCATTCTTTTCAATGCAGGCTCAACAAACATTCTGGGGCAGCCAGCAGGAAAAGGAAAGTATATACAGTATCCAGGATAGTGTGATGATCCGGACAAGAGATGGTGCGGAGATTTCTGCAATGGTCGTCCGCAAAAAAAATGATAATGTTCCGCGACCTGTCGTATTACAGTTTACAATTTATGTGCGGGATCAGGGACGGGATATACAGTCGCTTAAGGAAGCTGCAGATAGAGGATATGTAGGTGTTATGGCTTATACAAGGGGAAAGCGTTTCAGCAAATCTGAGATTTATCCCTACGAAACCGATGGAAAAGATGCCTATGACGTTATAGATTGGATCAGCACACGGCAGTGGTGTAATGGTAAAATAGGAATGTACGGAGGAAGCTACAATGGCTTCACACAATGGGCGGCAGCTAAAAATCTTCATCCTGCACTGAAAACGATTGTCCCTTATGTTGCCAACCGCCCCGGGATGGGACTTCCTATGGAAAATAATATTTTTATCAATCCCAATTATGAATGGTCTTTTTATGTAGGCAACAATAAATATCTGGATAATAAAACGGGCGATGACAGAAAGAGATTTCGGGATATGATGTTCAAATGGTGGAAAACCGGAGCAGCTTATAACAAGATGGACAGCATCGACGGTACACCGAACCGACTTTTTCAGCGCTGGATCAGTCATCCGGCATTTGATAAATATTGGCAGAATATGGCTCCGTATAAGGAAGATTTTGCCAAGATTAATATTCCCGTACTGGCATTTGACGGATATTATAATGATTCCCAAAATTCAGGAATTTACTATCTGCGTGAGCTCAATAAATACAGTCCTCAGGCACCGGCTTATCTGGTGATCGGTCCTTATGGGCATTTCGGAACACAGATGGGCGGACAGGAAGTTATCAACGGATATACAGTTAGTAAAAATGCTTTATTTCCGATCAAGGAATACACCTATCAATGGCTGGATTATATTTTGAAAGGTTCAGAAAAACCGGCTTTTCTGAAAGATAAGATCAATTATCAGGTCATGGGAACAAATGAGTGGCGAAGTGCTGCTTCCCTGGAGGCTATGCATAACAGTTATTTGAAATTTTATCTAAGTTCTTCTAAAGTCAGCGATAAGGAATATTTGCTGAGCCAAAACAAATCCGAGCCCAATACATATTTGGTTCAGAAAGTAGATTTTGCAGACCGTACAATCAGCAATAATGATTATTATCCGGATCCTATTATTCGGGAAAGCGTTTCCGGTAACGGCTATGTTTTCGTAAGCGAACCTTTGGATGCTATGCTAGTGAACGGATCATTCCTTGGAAATATAAAACTGAGTATTAATAAAAAAGATGTAGATGTGGGAGTAACCCTTTATGAACTTACACCCGAAGGTAAATACTTTCATCTTTCCTACTATATCGGTCGTGCAAGTTATGCCAAAGACAATACTAAAAGACGATTACTGACCCCTGGTAAAAAAGAAATCATAACATTTGAAAATACTCACCTGATCAGCAAGCAACTGCAGAAAGGAAGCCGACTGGTCATTGTGCTGAATGTCAATAAAAACGCTTTCTCAGAACTGAATTACGGAAGCGGAAAAATAGTAACCACAGAAACCATTGCAGATGCAAAAGAACCGTTGGTTATCCATTGGTTTAATGATAGTTTTATTGAGATTCCTGTTTTTAAATAATCAATACTTTCGATCCTGCTGTACCGAATGTCAAAGCAAGTTTATCTGACATTCGGATTTTGAAGCATTTTAATATAAGTTTTGGACAGCAAATAAGAACATTATATCTGAACCAAATATAATTCGGAAGGTAAATTGATTTCTACAGATAGAGAGAGTATGGATGTATTGGATTTAGGTTTTTAGGTGAAAACAAAATTAAGATATTAAATGATATTTAGTCTTATGTTAAACACTCTGGTTTTTGGAGAAAATTAGCAGTTCAAAAATATTATTAATTATTGAACAAATTATTTTTAACATTCTTTGATTGCGCGATGACCATAAAAA
>CBFGVN010000573.1:0-2283 GCA_965651845.1 uncultured Chryseobacterium sp.
GCAAGATTTTTTTACAGAATCATCTAATAGCCAGATTGCCGAAATTCGTGTAAATCGTGTGCTGGTCATGCTTTTGGCGGGAATTTCTATTCCTACTTCCGGCTTCCTGATGCAGGAATATTTTCAGAACCCCTTAGCGGGTCCGGATATTTTAGGAATAACTTCTGTGGCAAGCTTGTCGGTGGCATTTTATATTTTTTTTTCAAACAACATCACCCTTCCGGATTTACTTCAAAACAGTTTTTTAAGTTTTGCGGCAATTGGTGGAAGTTTTTTGCTGATGCTGGTTTTATTGTCGATGTCGAATAAATTCCAGGATAAATCGTATTTAATTATTTTCGGATTTTTGGTTTCAGCTTTTGCGGGAGCAATTGTTTCGTTGCTTCAGTTTTATGCAGAAAATCAAAGTTTGAAAAATTATATTTTATGGTCTTTCGGAGCGAATAATATGGTTTCGAGAAATCAGATTTATGTATTGACAATTTTAGTATTGATAGGATCATTTATTTGTTTTAAAACCATAAAACCGCTCATCGGAAATTCCTTAGGCAATTCATATGCCCAAAGCCTGGGAGTTAATCTGAATCGGTTAAAAATTTTAATTATAACAGCTTCTTCACTGCTTTCTGCATCTGTTACTGCTTTTTTAGGACCAATTTTATTCATCGGAATTATTGTTCCGCATTTTGGTCGGCTAATTTATAATCCTTATAAATTATGTCAGCATTGGATTTTAAATATGTTATTAGGAATCCTGATCATGTTGTTGTTTTCCATCGTTGCAGAAAAAACTCAAGTACCGTTGAATGTGATAAGCTCAGTTTTTGGAATTCCTGTAATTTTGATGATGCTTTTGAAACAGAATAAAGTATAAGTGCATGGTGAATTTTAAAATCCCTCGCTGATTGGCTGATTGTATAGATGATTGAGAATATTTTTTTTATTATTAAATTTAAAAATAAAACGTTCACTTTGTCATTCCGTAGGAATCTAAGCTAATTTTGTAAAATATGGGTATCAGAATAACACAAAAACAGTTAATTATTGTAAACATTATTTTGTTTGTAGTAAGTTTTGCCCTTCTTGAATATTCAAAGTTGTTTAGAATAAACATAGAGAAACATTGGATTTATTCATTTGGTCATAATTGGTGGTTTATGGTAGGAATGCCTTCAGCTTTTTGGGGTTCTTTAATTTTAGGGGTTTATAGTTTATGGAAAGTTAAAAATCATAAAATTCTATATTTTATTTTCAGCCTAGTTCCTTTTATTTTGTTTATTATTTTTATTTCAGTTTAAAATATGCACCTACAAATCAACCAGGCAAACATAGGCTACAACAAGAGCTTAATTTCAAATATAAATACAAATTTGAACTTAGGAGAAGTATGCTTGTTGATCGGGAATAATGGTGTCGGAAAAACAACTTTAATAAAATCTATTTTACATCAAATTCCTGTTTTAAGCGGAGAAATTTTCATTAATGATAAAAATGTAAAAAATCTTTCCGTTAAAGAAATTTCAGAAAACATTGCGGTTGTATTTTCAAAGTCGGTCATTCCTCAGAATTATACAGTGGAAGACCTGATCTCTTTGGGAAAATATATTTACTATCCTTTTTATTTTGAACTTAAAAAAGAAGACAGAGAAGAAGTTTCGGAGATTATTTCGGCTTTGGATTTAGATCAATACAAACATACTTTATTGAGAAATCTTTCTGATGGAAATCTTCAAAAAGCATTTATAGGACGGGCTTTAACGCAAAACTCTCCTATCATTATTCTCGATGAGCCTACGACACATTTAGATGAGAAAAATAAAATTATTATCCTGAAAACGCTTCGAAAACTGGCTCAGGAACACCATAAACTGATCCTTTTTTCGTCCCACGACTGGCGTCTGGCAAAAGAATTTGCAGATAAAATATGGTATGTTAAAGACAGCCAATTGTATTCCGGGATTGTAGAGGATGTTTTGCTTCAGCATGATGAATTGATGAATCCTTCCCTATTTCAGATGAATGAAAGTTTCGTGGCTCCTAAAATTATAGCACCGGATTTTTATAAAGAAATGCTATATTCTTTGCTTCAAAAAAACATCAATAAAGATCTTTCTTCGTTCAGTTTTGAATTACGAAACGACTTTTGGTTAATTTCTAACGATTCGACCAAACAACAATGCGAATCTTTTGAAGAAATTATTAATTTCATGAAAACCATTTATTAATACTCGTTTTTATTTAAATATTTCGCATACTATGCATGCATAGTATTATGCAAGTCAT
>CBFGVN010000574.1:0-2279 GCA_965651845.1 uncultured Chryseobacterium sp.
TAGTTTGAAGACTTTAATGCTTAAATTCCCTTTGTTTCTAATGCTGATGTAAAGATGGCAATAAAACATACACAAAACATCCGTAAAAACACTGAATTTTATTGTAAGTATTTTCACTTAACTCAACTTTTACTTAATCTGTTTTACTCCAGATGCACGCACAAACGGTTAAAACAATGGTTATTACAGAAAAAACTGTTCTGATATTATTCAAAAAATTCCATCTGTTTTCAAATTGGTCACGCATTTCTTTAACTGCATTTGAAGATGAATTGACAATATCAAATTTATCCAACTGATTATTTAACGGGACATTTCCGAGCATCGTCACACCGAAAACACCGATCAGATAAGCCAAAGTTGCCAATAACAAGAGAATAAAAGCCGGATTTTGTCCGCGATACAAAAATGTTGAAATCGGAAGCAAAAATGCAGTTCCCATGAAGCTCATAAAAAATACAGGATTAAGAATTTCCCTGTTGATCGACTGCATAGATTTCAGGTATTCCGTATCTGACAACTTTCCCAGTCCCAGAACGACAGAACAGGAATATGCGTAAAAAAGCCCCGCAATTAAGGCTGTAACAGTAGCTGTAATGATTAAAAGTATTGTCGTCATTTTCATATATTTTATTTTGAAGATTTACATGTTGTGCATTGATAAAAATAATACATTAAAATCATTCTTATCCTGAAAATTTTCAAACAATTCATTGAAATAAAAACAATTATCAATACTTCCTTATAATAATTGATATTAAGTAAGGTTTTCTTCACAGCTTTCCTTATTTTAGTTTAAAAAGAAGGAAAATGAAAGGAAGATTCATCAGTATATTATCTTTAAGCTTGATTTTGTTAACAGGAAAAATTACCGCCCAGAATCAAACTTCGGACAGCAAAAAAATGGAATGGTTTCAGGATGCCAAGCTGGGAATCTTTATTCACTGGGGAATATATTCTGTGGACGGAATCCCGGAGTCATGGGCTCTTTTTAATAATTATATCAATCAGGAAAATTATCTGAAGCAGCTAAACGGGTTTTCCGCTTCACAGTATAAACCTGATGAATGGGTACAATTAATCAAAGATTCCGGAGCAAAATATGCCGTGGTTACGGCAAAACATCACGATGGTATTTCCCTTTGGAACTCAAAAGCTGAAAAAGCCACAACCATTTCAAAAAATTCTTCCGCGCAAAGGGATGTATTAACTCCATTTGTTTCCGAACTTAAAAAAGCCGGCTTAAAAACAGGGCTCTACTACTCTCTTCCCGACTGGATCCATCCCTATTATGACATTAATACCAGGACAAAAAAACGGTATGAAATTAAAAACGATCCCAATCGCTGGCAAAAATTTGTCACCTATTATCAGGATCAGCTGAATGAACTTTCATCACAATACCACCCCGATCTTTTATGGTTTGACGGTGACTGGGAACATTCCTCCGACGAATGGAAGGCTTTGAAAACATTGGAAAACTTAAGAAAATTCAATCCCAATATTATTATCAATTCAAGATTAAATAATCACGGTGATTATGAAACTCCTGAGCAGGGAATTCCTGTTATAAAACCGCACGGCGAATATTGGGAACTTTGCTATACCATGAATGACGCCTGGGGTTATCAGCCATTTGACCAAAATTACAAGACACCTAATATGATCGTGAGAACGTTGGCAGACGTCATCAATATGGGTGGGAATCTACTGCTTGATATTGGTCCTAAAGCTGATGGGACAATTCCTGAAGAACAGATTAAAATTTTAAAGAATCTAGCACGATGGAGTTCAAAACATTCCGAAGCAATCTATGGAACCCGAAGTGGACTGCCTTTTGAAAATTATAAAGGAAAATCTGCTTTTTCAAAGGATGGTAAAAAGTTATTTCTTTATTTGGAGGAAGCGAAAGATTTTACAAAAATTTATGGATTACGTTCAATTCCTAAGTCTGCCAGGATTGTTGGTGACAGTAATGGTAAGGTCAATTTTAAAGCCGAAAATAATGGAAATCTTACCGTTAATTTTTCTGATGTAAAATTTGATGAGGATGTAACTGTTGTTGAATTAAATTTTAATGAAAAAGTAAAATTTAACGAAAATATTAAAAAGGAAACTTTTGCTTTAAATCAAATTTTAGAAAACCCGAATACCAAATTGGCTGCATTCGAAATTGCAGAACAACTACATTCCGGGAATAATATTTTCAACAATTCCGGTCTTTCAGAAGATGGATTGAATATGAAAATTCAAAAAACATCCAAAACAAATCCTGAAAT
>CBFGVN010000575.1:0-2273 GCA_965651845.1 uncultured Chryseobacterium sp.
GTCGACATCGACAGAGACTGGATCCCTTACGGAGAAGGTATGTCTCTATACATCAGACCATTGATTTTCGCTACTGAAGAGGCTTTGAAAGCAAGAGTAGCCAATAAATATATGTTCGCGATTGTAGCAACACCAGCAAAAAGCTATTATACAGAACCGGTTTCTGTAAAAATTTCAGATCATTATTCAAGAGCGGCAAACGGTGGAGTAGGTTCTGCTAAAGCTGCCGGAAATTATGCTGCATCTTTCTATCCGACACAATTGGCGATTGAGGAAGGATATGAGCAGATTATCTGGACAGATGACTCTACTCACGAATATTTTGAAGAAAGTGGAACAATGAACGTATTCGTAAGAATCAACGATACAATCTACACACCACCTACATCTGAAAAAATCTTAGACGGTGTTACAAGAGACAGCTTCATCCAACTGGCAAAAAGAAGAGGAATCGAAGTAAAAGTAGAGCCAATTAAAGTAAAAGACGTTATTGAAGCTCAGAAAAATGGTACTCTGAAGGAAGTTTGGGGGGTAGGAACTGCAGTGGTTACAACAGTTTTCCAGGCATTGGGTTACAATGGAGAAAAATTGGCATTACCAAGACTTTCTGATGAAGAAAGCTATGCCGTTATTTTAAAAAACGATTTAGTAGATATACAGACCAACCTTGCAGAAGATCCTTTCGGATGGAGAGTATTGGTTAATCATGTATTGGAAACGGTTTAATTTATAAACTTAAAATTAATATAGAAGTCGGGGGTTTCCCGGCTTTTTTGTTTTTAAAACTATTTTATTTTGATACAGGTAGTACTATCCGCGTTGTCACCCTGAGGCTCTCGAAGGGCTTATGTATTATTTTATAATTATAAATAAGGGCTTCGAGAGCCTCAGCCTGACAAAACCGGGGAAGGTTGACAGCTTTATGAATTTTAGAGTTTTAATGGCTAGATTTTAAACGCAAAGATTTATAAACAAAACTTCTTTTGTTAGGGAGCAAAGACAATACATTACTTCGCGAAGCTTGATTTTTAGCTTCATCTAATTAACTTGTTGATTAATTCTTAGCTCCCTTAAAAAATTATTAATCATCAGTATTAAACCTTTGCGTTTAAAAGAAAAGTAATTTTAAGATAAAATTATTTTCAAAAAATGGTAAAACTTTTAATTCAATAAGTTCTCCAAGTTTTGTAATTGATTCCCGAAATGTGTATTTTCGCAAAAGTTTATGAAAAAAATACTCTTCATATCGGTATTAGGTTTACTGAGCTGCAGCAAGAATGCGCAGACTCATCCCCCTGTTGGCGGAGTTCTCAGTAAGAATGACCTTGAGGTTTCCAGAAACAGGATGAAAAACCTTAATACACAGGAAAGAATGCAGATTCAGGAATGGATCAATGATCAGCCTGTGAAATTTTACCCGACACAGCTTAATTATTGGGTAAGTACGGAAGGTTTCGACCAGAGACAGAGAAGGCAGGATAATTCTTTTATTTCCTATTCTTATGATCTGTATGATTTTGATCAAACCAAGATCTATGAAAAACCGTTTGAAAGAAGAGACGCCAGATTCGGACACTTTGATGAATTAAAAGCTGTAGAAGATGCTTTGCGTTTTATACATGATGGTGAGGAAGTTACACTTTTAGTTCCATCTTCTCTCGCGTACGGAACGTATGGAGACGAGAAGAAAATCGACAACGATATTCCATTAATCATAAAATTAAAAGCATTATAATCAATGAAATTGTTTAACAAGAATATAATTCTGGCAGCGGCTAGTGTTTCGCTGATGAGTTGTACACCAATTTATAAAAAAATGAACGTAGACAAAGAAACTTACGAAGGTCTTAATGATGGACTTTATGCAAATCTTCAAACGACAAAAGGGAACATGATCGTAAAGTTTGAGGATAAAAAAGCACCTGTAACTGTAGCTAATTTTATTGGTCTTGCAGAAGGAAAAATCGATAACAAAGCTAAGGCTAAAGGAGTTCCTTATTATGACGGGACGATTTTCCACAGAGTAATTAAAGATTTCATGATCCAGGGGGGAGATCCTCAGGGAACGGGGATGGGAGATCCGGGATATAAATTTGAGGACGAGAAAAACGACCTTAAACACACAGGAAAAGGAGTGCTTTCTATGGCGAATTCGGGGCCGAACTCAAATGGTTCTCAGTTTTTCATCACGGAAGTGGCAACCCCTTGGTTAGACGGAAGACATACGATCTTCGGAAAAGTGGTAAAAGGTGAAGATGTGATCGATGCTATTG
>CBFGVN010000576.1:0-2267 GCA_965651845.1 uncultured Chryseobacterium sp.
TGTATCTATCATTGGCGCAAACCTTCGTGAAGATATTACAACTTTAGGCTATTTTGTTTCCAGTAACGGAGGTATTGAGGTTGAAATCCAGAATACTTATCCCACGAAAGAATATGCTTCTTTTACTGATATATTAAAGAAATTTATTCAGGATAATCAATTAAAGAACGTAAAAAGGCTGGGAATAGCGGTTCCGGGACCTGTTTTGAACGGGAAAAGCAGCCCTGCAAGATTAGGATGGCATCTTGATGTTGAAGATTTCAAAAGTGATTTCGACTTTGAAAGAGTAAACATGCTGAATGACCAGGAATCTTCGGCATATGGAATGGGACTTTTGGAAGACAGCGATCTGGATCCTATTTACACAAGCGGGCATCTTGAAAAAGGAAATGTGGCAATTCTTGCACCCGGAAACGGTTTAGGAGAAGCCGGATATTTCTTTGACGGAAAATATTTAAGGCCATTTGCAACAGAAGGTGGTCACTCAGAATTTTCTCCGAGAACCAATGTTGAGGTTGAGTTTTATCAGTTCCTCAACAATATCTACGGCATTGTAAGCTGGGAAAATGTACTTTCCAAAACTGGTTTATTTAATATTTACAGATTTTTAAGGGATGTAAAGAGACATCCGGAGCCGGAATGGCTGTCTGAAAGACTGGCTAATGGAAATTTCGTTCAGGAATTATACAAAGCTGCTGTTGAAGAGGATGTTTTGATCTGTAAGATTGCTTTAGACACTTTCCTGGAATTCCTGGCAAGAGAAGCAAATAACTTAACATTAAAATTAAAAGCGACAGGAGGTCTTTTGATTTCAGGGGATATTCCTATGGCCATCAGAGAATATATTAATAAAGATAAATTCTACGAAAAATATAAGATCAGCGATAAGATGGAGGAGATGCTGAGAAACATCCCGATCTATCTCATCAAGCAAAATCATACGGCTTTAAACGGTATAGCGCTTTATACTGCTTATTATCAAGACTAACACAAGGCTCCGAAGAAATTCGGAGTTTTTTTTGGATGATATTATTCATGAAAATAATCGTTTTTATTGATGTACATCAACAAAATCTATTGAAGAAGTTAGCTACATTTGCATCAGTAAATAACAAACAAGTAAATAACTTTTTATTCAAATGAAAAAAATATTTTTATTAGCAGTTTTAGCTAGCGGTTTAGCATTCGGTCAATCAAAAAAAGTAGTAGCTTCTGATATCCACTGGTGGGGATACAAAGTAGCAAAATCTGAGGCTAGTTCTCACGATGGTACTGTAAAAGTAAAATCCGGTGATTTGGTAATGAAAGGAAACCAGTTAGTAGGAGGAACTGTAGTTTTAGACATGAATTCTATCAACTCTACAGACCTTACAGGTGAATATCAGCAAAAATTGAATGGTCACCTTAAAAACGGAGATTTCTTCGAAGTTGAAAAATTCCCAACAGCTACTTTCAAAATCACGGGAGTAAAGAAAAACAACGATAAAATCTACAATTCTATAGTTACAGGTAACCTTACGGTAAAAGGAAAAACCAATACAGTTTCTTTCCCTGCAAAGATTTCTTACAGCAAAGGAGTTGTTAGTTTAGTTTCAAATAAATTCACGATCGACAGACAAAAATTCGACGTTGCTTACAAGTCTACCATGCAGGATGTTTTTGTGAAAGATGATATTGATATGCTTGTAAAAGTAACTGCAAAATAATTTAATCAAAAAAAGATTGTTAAAAGTGTAGAAGTTCTACACTTTTTTTTATTTTTGTTGAATTGTAAATAAAAAAGAATGAAAAGATTACTATTGTTGGCTATGATGTGTGTTTGCATGTCATTTGTTTTTGCTCAAAAGAAAGGAGATAAAGTGGTAAAGGTAACGTCGTCGGAGATCAGATGGTGGGGTTACAAGGTTGTAAAAACTGTTCCTACATCACACTCTGGAACGGTGAAACTGAAAAGTGGAAAATTTACCTTCGATAAAACAGTTCTAGTAGACGGAGAATTTGTGATTGATATGAAATCCATCATGGCGGGAGATGTTTCAAGCCAAGATGAAGATATGGTAAAATTAACCAACGACCTGAAGAGTACAAACTTTTTCGAAGTGAAAAAATTTCCTCTGGCAAAATTCCATTTGACGAAAATTATTCCTTTAGCAAACAGCGAGTACAACTCTACAGTTTATGGAGATGTTACGATCAAAGGAGTTAGAAAAACGATTACTTTCCCTGCGAATGTTTATATTACTCAGTTTACGGTAGTGATCGAGTCT
>CBFGVN010000577.1:0-2267 GCA_965651845.1 uncultured Chryseobacterium sp.
GGAATATCTTCCCTACTCAGCTCCAGTAAAACTTTTCCGTTTTGATCTACACTTGCATCCGCCGTAATCAGCATTGGTAAAAGATATTGCATCCCGACGATGAAATTAGCTTTATTTTTTGAAGCTGTTTGCTGCCCAAACCACGTTTTCCTTCCATGAAAATCCATTCCCATATCTTCCGCCATTTGTCGTTCCATAATTTCATGATTCTTTTGAATTCTAAAACCTGCATAAGGAAGTGCCCACTGGAACTTTCCTAAAAATCTTCCCACTTTAAAATTTCCTTCAAAATGATTAAAATCCCAGTTCGTATGAAATTCATTTAAGTTAGCCCATCTTGGCCCGAACATCGTCATTGTTTCCGCATGGATTCTATTGCTGTTGATATCCAGCATTGCCATCGAACTGATCATCCTGTTATCTTTCAAAAAATTTTTCCAGGCCAATTTCCTGTTCGGAAGCTGTGGATTAGGTTTTGAATTCTCATAACTGAAAATCCTTCCCATTCCCGCCATCATGTGGTACAAAATATGACAGTGGAAAAACCAGTCACCATCCTGATTGGCTGCAAATTCAAGTGTATCGGTTTCCATGGGCATAATATCAACAACATTTTTTAACGGTGAATATTCGCCTTTTGAATTAATCAGCCTGAAATCATGCCCGTGAAGGTGCATCGGGTGACGCATCATCGAATTGTTATACATGGTAATTCTCAGAATCTCGCCTTTTTTAACCAAAATTTTGTCTGTTTCCGTAACTGTTTTGTTATCTAACGTCCACAAATAATGATTCATATTTCCTTCCAGCGTAAACTTTAATTCTCTTACATTTTCTGCCGGAAGAATCGTTTTTTCAGGAGATTTTAAGATATTATAAGACAATCTTTTAATGGATTTTTCCTCCTTCATATCCATACCGGAATGATTAGAATGATCGGCTGCTGAAGCTTTTGAATCCATATTTTCTTCTTTAGCTTTAATACCCATCATTTCATTCATATGCTTCATCGTCATTTTCCTCTGACTTTCAGGAAGCTCCGGATACATCACCTCGTTCATATCCATCATCTGATTGCCCATCGTCATGTTCATTGGTTTCATATTTCCGCTCATTTCCATCATGCCGTTCATCATTTTCATTCCTTCAAAAAGCATTAATCTTGGTAAATTCGGAGCCTCCACTTTTTCTCCTGAACCCAGCCAAAGCGAAGCATGACCAATTCTGTCTTCTGAAGTTGCCCTAAACTCAAAACTTTTATTCTCAGGGATGGTAACTTCAATGTCATATGTTTCGGAAACCCCAACGATCAGACGGTTTACTTCCACAGGAACGACATCGTTACCATCGTTGGCAACAACTTTAAACTTCCCGCCTCCAAAATTCAACCAGAAATAGGTCGACGAACCGCCGTTTGCCACTCTTAATCTTACCTTATCACCAGCCTTTAACTGGGAATAATCTGAGCTTGGAAGTCCGTTGATGAGAAATTTATCATAATAAACATCGCTCACATCCATTGCTTCCATTCTTTTCCATTCATTAAGCGCTTTTGTCCCGAAATTTCCGGATTTTATAGCTTCCCAATAACTTTGAACCGCATTTTTCTTAATTGCATACCAATCTGTATTCGCCATATGAAGCCTTCTTGCGATCTGCTCCGGGTTCTCATCGCTCCAATCTCCTAATAATACAGGAATTTCTTTGGTATAATTCACTTTTGGCTCTCCTTCTCTTTTTTGGAAAACCAAAATCCCGTTCATCCCGATCTGTTCCTGAAGCGCTTCGTGGGAATGATACCAATACGTCCCGTTTTGAGAAACTCTGAATTTATATAAATGTGTTTCTCCCGGTTTTACAGGTTTTGTCGTAAGATAGGGAACTCCGTCATGCTCATTGGGCAAGATCACACCATGCCAATGAAAACCTGTATTTTCTTTGAGCATGTTGTGAAGATAAATTTCCGCCGTATCTCCTTCAGTAAAATATAAAGTCGGAGCCTGTAATTTTCCGTTGACTGCAATTGCTCTACGGCTTTTTCCTGTAAAATTTACTATTGTGTCTTTTACATACAGATCGTAACGAACCGTTTTTCCTCCAAAAGTTACCCTTCCGTTTTCAGAATTCTTTTTTAAAACCGAATTTTGAGGTTCAGATTCAGATTCGTGTTGATGATCTTCAATTTCAACGAGATCCATTCCGCATTTCGGGCATTTTCCGGGTTTGTCGGAAATAACTTCCGGATGCATCGGACAAGTGTATTTTTG
>CBFGVN010000578.1:0-2265 GCA_965651845.1 uncultured Chryseobacterium sp.
GTGCGCGAAGCAGGGACTTTCCCCTTCCGATCCCCGCGTGGCCATCGTGCACGCGCCGGAGGTGATCGGCATGGCCGAGCCGGGCGCGAAGACGGTGCGGCGCAAGAAGCAGTCTTCCATCAACGTGGCGATGGAACCTTTTCGTGCATTGGTAGGAGATATGCTGCCGAAACATCAGGGAACAATCGGTTTTTCCGTTCAGACGATTTTAATCGGAATTGGAGCAGTTATTGGTTCAGATTTACCAAATTGGCTGACGAAATGGGGTGTTTCCAACGAAGCTCCGAAAGGTTTCGTGGCAGATAATGTAATTTACGCTTTTTATATCGGAGCAGCCGTTTTAATTTTATCGATTTTATATACAATCTTTACAACAAAAGAATATTCTCCCGAAGAATTTGCAGCTTTTGAAGGAGGAAAGGAAATAGAGCATCAATCTAAGTTCTCAGATATTTTCAAAGACTTTAAAAATGCTCCTTCCCAGATGAAAAAATTGGGAATTGTTCAGTTCTTTTCCTGGTTTGCTTTGTTTACGATGTGGGTTTTCACGACGAGTGCTTTGGCAACACATCATTTTGGACTTTCACCGGATGACACGCATTCTGCAAAGTTTAATGAAGCCGGAGATCTAACAGGAAGCTTATTCGGAAGCTACAATTTTTATGCAATTTTCTTTGCTTTTGCTTTAAGACCGATTGCTAAATTTATTGGTAATCAGCAGACCCATGCACTTGCTTTTGCTTGTGGAGGAATGGGTATATTTTCATTGTATTTTATTAAAGATATCCATAGTCTTTGGATTTCAATGGTAGGATTGGGGTTTGCGTGGGCGAGTATTTTGGCAATGCCTTATGCCATGCTGATTGATTCTATTCCACAAAAGAAAATGGGCGTGTATATGGGGATTTTTAATTTCTTTATTGTAATTCCGCAGATTATTAATGGACTTTTCGGTGGTCCGATTGTAAGCGGGGTTTTTGGAGAAATGGCCATCGATTACATAGTTGTTGGTGGAGTTTGTATGCTGCTGGGAGCTGTTTTAACCTTATTTTTCGTTAAATCAGAACACGAAACACCAAAAGAAATTGAAGAAGAAATTCAGCAGGTGCATTTTTAAAATGAAATTTCAATATTATAAAACGGACTTCGGTTCGTTTTTTTGATTTTTCAGAATGAATGCGTTTTAAAAAAAATATCTTTCAAAAGAAAATATGGAATATTCCGTTTAATTCTTAAATTTGACTCATGCGAAAGAATCTTTATCTCATCATTATATCATTTTCTCTTGTAAGTTGTTATACCTATCAGGTTAAAAAACCGAAACCAGTGGATCCAACAGTCGACAATAAACCTGTTTCTGTAAAGACAGCAGCTGTTGTTGATAATGATCCTATACAAATGAAAAGAGCAACTGAATCTCAAAGTCAGGATGCACAGCAAATGCCAGTCCCTATCAATGTTCAGGAGAAACTTGCCCCTAATAAAAATGTTAAAATTGATGTTGATGGAAAGACTTATAAGGTAATAGTTGATAAGTGGGAAGGAGACAGTCTGGTTGCGCATCCGGTTCGTAACGCTAAAAAGACTTTGAAATTCCATAAAAGCCAGATTAATGCAGAAAGAATTGCTGAAAAACGTTTTTCACAGCCCATAGCGGATATTATTACCGTTGTCGCCTATGCCGGTATCGGGGTTGCCATATGGGCTCTTGTTAAATAATTTGTTTAAAATTCGGATTATTTGGTAAATGTTTCCTTTTTAGGGATCATAAAGGAAATTTATTATCAAATCAGTAAGCATAATTTTGCCTTTGCCTCTTACTTTATCCATCCAAAATCCTTTCTTACCTTACATCAACATTTTCCCGAATCATGCGCCGTACATTTGTATCATAAATAATGACATTATGAAAACAGTATATCATAAAGCAGATACAAGAGGTCACGCCAATCATGGTTGGTTAGACAGTTACCATACATTCAGTTTTGCCAATTATCAGAATAATGAAAGAACACATTTCGGAGTACTGAGAGTTTTAAATGACGACACCGTTACTCAGGGAATGGGTTTCGGGACACACCCTCACAGAGATATGGAAATCATCTCAATTCCTTTGGAAGGAGATTTGGAGCACAAAGATTCTATGGGAACAACAGCGGTTATCAGAAAAGGAGAAATCCAGGTAATGAGCGCAGGAACTGGGGTAATGCACAGCGAATACAACAAAAATAAAGATCAGGCGGTAAAATTCTTACAAATCTGGGT
>CBFGVN010000579.1:0-2265 GCA_965651845.1 uncultured Chryseobacterium sp.
CTGCTTTTCATATTATACTTAATGAAGAGGGAGTCTCTAAGTTTTTGATCTCTTAATTCATTAGGATACGTCATGTATTCATTCAGAAGGGTATCGTATTTTGGATTTGCGGCATTGTAGAGCCACAGACTCAGAGGCATGAACAGAAACTGTCTCTTATTCGGTTTTTGCTGTACGTATCCTTTCAGTTCACTGTCGAAAGGTTCTTTTTTATCTTCAAATTCAAAGTTGTTTTTTACAAGCAGGTATTCGCCGTCCGGAACTTTTTTAGTCGTACTGCAGGCATAAAGGAAACCAACAAATGTTGCAAATGAGATAATTTTATAATACTTTTGAGGAGAATTCTTATAATGCTTACAGCTCATACAATAAAAGTTTTACAGTCTTTAGATAAAAAGAAGTTCAGACAAAAATACAATTTGTTTTTGGTTGAAGGTAATAAAATCATTTGTGAACTTTACAATTCTAACTTTAAAATTAAAGAAATATTTTCTACCGATCCGCAAAAATTAGGCCGATCGGATGTACCCGTTACTCATATCTCTGAGAATGAGTTGAAAAAAATTAGTTTTCTTCAGCATCCGAAAGATTCTGTGGCTGTCTGCTATATCAATCCGGAAAAAAAATCAGAAGACAAAAATATTCAATTGATTCTGGACGGAATTCAGGATCCTGGAAATCTTGGGACGATTATCAGACTGGCAGACTGGTTTGGAATCGAGCAGATTATTTGCAGTGAAGATACAGTAGATTTCTACAATCCAAAGGTAATTCAGGCAACAATGGGATCTTTTACCAGGGTGAATATTGTCTATACCAATTTAGTGGAATATCTTTCGAAAACAGGAAATGTAAATATCGGAACGGATATGGAAGGGGAGAATATTTATACTTTTCAAAAACCTGAAAAAATTAACTTAATTCTTGGAAATGAAGGCAGCGGAATGCGTCCTGAAACGGAAAAACTTCTTCAAAAAAGCATCATGATCCCTAGATTTGGGAAATCGCAGTCGACAGAAAGCCTGAATGTTTCTATGGCGGCGGGGATTATTTTGGGACAACTCTTCCGAGTTTGAGCGTAATAGCGTTTTAGAGTGGGAGTGTTTGAGTTTTTTCAACCCTAAAACTCTCCCACTCTAAAACTCCAAAACAATTAGATAAGCTGTTCCATACTCGAAACACTTTTATTTTTCTGATAATTTTCCAGTTTTTTCCTGATGAATTTCAGCGCGATAGGAGCCAGATAAATCAATGCTGCGCCCAAAACTTTCTTTTTCCAGTTTGAGCTGCGCATGTTTTTCTTAGCATAATTTCCTACAAGTGCAGTCACTCCCAGTTTAATAAGAGCATCCATTGCATTTCCTTTGAACGCAGAATTGGCAATACCCATTGCGGTATTTTTATTGATAAAGGCATCCTTGATTTCGGTTGTGATCTGTTTTGCGATAACATCTTTTCTGAGAACAACTTTCTCTTCACCGTCATCGTCTACTTTCTCCTGCAGATACTGATCTGTTAACCCATTGGTAAATGCACTCAAACTTTCTTTTGTATTCTTAAATGTCAGAAGATTTTCCAAATCACTGATTTCGCTTTTCAACAATTTTTTCTTTCTTCTCAGTTCCTCTAAGCTCTCATACTTTCTGCCCATAGTTTTAATGATTTAAAAATTTAATAACCTGATCTGCGACATAGTTTACAATTTTCTTTTTAAAGATAACAACAAGAATCATTATTAAAAGATAAAAAGCCGCAACAATAAGGAATCCATAGGAATGATCGCCCAAAGCTCTTCCTATAAGGAACGCAATTCCGAAATTGAACAGAATAATGAAAAAACCAAAGGCCACAAGCAATACGACAAAATAAGTAATCATTCCTGCTGAAAGGGAAGACTTTTCGGTAGCTTCAATTTTCAGGAGATCGATTCTTTTTGACGCATATTCTTTAATAGTTTCAATCATTGTTTTTTTTTAAAGTTACAAAAAAAGGAACTTTCATGTATAAAGTTCCTTCTCATAATTTACCTAAAAAATAAATTATTTATTATTTTAGATCATTCAACTCAGATTCTACATTTTTTACTACATCTGCAGTCTTAGAAACGATCTGATCTTTGTATTTGTCGTATCCGTCTTTTACCGTATGAGCCACATTGCTCGCTGTTTCTTTAAAAGTAGAAGAGATATTGCTATACTGGTCTTTTACTTTTTCGGATACTTCTCCGTATTTATTTTTAGCCTGATCTTTAAGATCATTAGCTTT
>CBFGVN010000580.1:0-2264 GCA_965651845.1 uncultured Chryseobacterium sp.
GATAAAAGCTATGAAAGACTAGCCGATCACATTGGCTATTTGCCCAGTGTGATGATCTCTCCATATGATTCTAATTTAATTTCAGATTCTGGAGAAAGCAGAAGAAAATTTCTGGATTCGATGATTTCTCAGACCGATTCTGAATATCTTTTTGATTTGATTCAATATCAAAAAACGATTCAGCAGAGAAATGCTTTGTTAAAATATTTCGCCAAAAACCGGGTTTGGGATAAAGATTCTCTAGAAATTTATGATGATCCGATTACCCTATTTGGGACAAAAATTTTCATTAAAAGAAGAGATTTTGTTGAAAAATTAAACCCTATTGTTCAAAATTTTTACCAGATTATCTCAGGCGGAAAAGAAGCCGTTTCTGTAATTTACGAATCTCACTTATTTGAAAATTCTTTTGATAATTTATTAAATGAAAGTATTGAAAGAGACAGAATGCTGACGTACACTTCAAAAGGAATTCATAAAGACGACCTCCTTTTTGAAATGGATTCTGTTTTAATCAAAAAAATCGGTTCGCAAGGCCAGCAAAAATCTTTTTTAATTTCCCTGAAATTAGCTCAGATGAGTTTAATCAAAGAATTAACAAAAAAAACACCAATCCTTCTCCTGGACGATATCTTCGACAAATTGGATGATCATAGAGTTTCTCAACTGATCGAGTTGGTAAATCAGGAAAACTTTGGGCAGATTTTCATTACGGATACACATCGGGAACGTACGGAAAGCGTGGTAAAAAAAATTAATGAGGAAAGTATAATTTTTGAAGTATGATTAGAAAACTTCCGTTCATTATTTTAATATTAATTTCTTCCGTTTTTTTTGGACAGAAAAAAATTTCAACAGCCGAAATTCTTAACAGTTTTCCTCTTAAAAAAGCTGTAAAAATTAAGATTGTTTCGTATAATATAGACTTTCCAGGTATAGCTTTACCACCGCCACCTCCGAAAATTGCTTCAGATCCAGCAGCAGTAAAAAAATGGGAAGAAAGTCTTAAAAAGCCAATCGATATTAATGATATTCTCTCAAAAGAAAACTTAGTAGGAATTGATGAGTCAAAAACCTTAACTCTTGCTGAAATACATCAGTTATACAATGTAATTTATAATACCTGTGGAAAATTTGTGGGTGGCAATGTCATGGTAAATAAGTGTTTTTTTCCAAGAAATGCAGTGCTTTTTTATGATGAAAATGATAAGGTTTTTGATATTTTTGAAATCTGTTTTGAATGTGATGGTTTAAGGACTTCATCTAAGGAAACAATGTTTATAAATGATCAATGCAGTAAATTTTACCCTGAATTAGAAAAATTCTTTCAAAGTAAAGGATTACAGACACAATATATTCGAAATTATGAAAAATAAAAAACGAGAATTTCAATCCTCCGAACTTGTGAAATCTTTTGCAAGAATTCATGGTTTTGAGCATAAATTACTCGCATTTGAGATTAAAGATTTTTTGGAAGAATATCTTGATGAAAGTCTTTTCCGTGAAATTAAAAGTGTAAATATTGAAGAGAAGACGGTTATTATTAAAATCAATTCTCCTTTGTTAAAGCATGATTTCCAGATGCGTAAAAGTTTTTATCTGAAAAAATTCCAGGATAAATTTGGTGCTGAAAAGTTTAATGATCTTCAGATTTTGTAGAAATCGTACTGTTCATAAGATCATCCGCTTTTTTATCTAATCTTGAACGTAATGGGAAGAAAAATTTGAACGGATGTTTTACAAAATACCTGAAAATTTCTTTATAAATCTCACTTACCTGTCCGAAATTCAACTTTCTGGAACGGAAAGCTAAAAACATGGATAAGCTGAAACTTATTAAAAAATTAAAGAACCCAATAAGGAAAACCGTTACAAAAGAAATCCAGAAAGTATAAGAATCAACCGAAAAGTCCTTACCATACAGTCCGATTGCAAAATTTCCGGCAGCAAAAGTGATGTGACGAATATCCAGATCCAATCCAAAAAACATTCCCACCGGAGCTGTTGCTCCAAGAAAAACTCCAAACCAGAAATTGGAAATAATACCGGGCCAATTTTTTGCATAATATTTAGACAAACTCTTTGCGAATTTTTTTCCAAAAAACTTCCTGATAGATAAATTCTTTGCTATTCTCTCCGGAATTTGATAAAAAACCGAATTATTCCCAATATTCCCCGAAATAATCCCTGAAATAAAAAGATAAAATCCTGCAATACAAGCATGAAGAATTGCTTTAGATTTAAATGGATCTAAATCTTTTAAT
>CBFGVN010000581.1:0-2254 GCA_965651845.1 uncultured Chryseobacterium sp.
GAAAAACGAACAGTTTACAATCTTAAATACAAAGGATTCTGATATCAATTTTGACCTTGCTAATCGTAAATTAATTATTACCGGTGGTCATTGCATTCATCCAAATGACACGGTAGTAGGTAGATTGGCTCTTCCGATTAATTCAGTTGGAACAGATATGCCCTCTTCAATAACTAATGCAGTTGTTCTATTAAACAGGTTTGATAACTCGATTGTAATTCAGAACCAATCTTCTGCTCCAAAATTAAATCATTATGTACTATTCACATATCAATATTCAGGAGCCTTCAATAATTTTTTTGTTACAGGATTGAAAAACTATTCCGTCAATGGGCTTCCGATTAGTCAAAAGGATATGAGACAAAACAACCGTTTTGCTGTTGATAATTTTGGTATTCCTTACTGGAATTCACCAACACAGGCAGCTTATAATCCGGCTTCTTTAACGTCTTCAACATTATACCAGTTATATGATAGTCTTGTAGCTTTGTACCCTTCAAATATTACAAAAACAGTTTTAGGACAAACAACAGGCCCTACGCCTTACGAGGTTTGGAGATTAGATATTTCTTTCAACAGAAAAACTCCTGCAAATCAACGAAGAAGGAAGCCGAAAATTTTTGTTTGTGGCGGTATTCATGGAGGTGAAAAATTAGCAGTTTATAGCACATACTTATTTTTTAAATTTTTATTAGAAAACCCTAATAATGATGAAATAATAACGTCTCTAAGGAATAACTATGATTGGACGGTAATTCCCCTTGTAAATCCTTATGCCCTTAACGTAGGGCAAGTTGGCGGTGTTGAGTCTGTAAGATGGAATCATAATGGAGTCGATATCAATAGAAATTTTGATTACAGATGGGATGCGTACGTTGATGGGGGAATAGGCTCACAGTCTTATAAGGGAACAGCGGCTTTTTCTGAAAAAGAAAGTCAATTTGTTCGTGATGTCTTTAATACAATTAAAGATGATGTTGTTTTGTATTTGGATTGTCACAATTTTGGGTCAGCAGGATTATCAGACCCAAGATGCGTATGGTTTGCCAGTACATTTAATACAGTTCAAAACATAGTTTATTCATTGTGTGATCGAATCGACTATGAATTCAAAAAAAGATTTTCGTATTTACCAAAAAATACTCTTTTAGCATTTTCAGATATTGATGGTGCTTCTCCTATGTCGCAATCCTGGGTGAGTAACCAACAAGTTGTCGCGGTAACTATGGAAACGGATCAAAGTGATTTTTTCAATCCAGACGACTCTTCAAATTTTAATACTAATGTTATGACAAGAAGTCTGGAAGCTTATGTAAATGCTTTTTACTCACTTGGAAAAAACGCTGTAGAATTATACAATTCAAGATTTTAATGTTTAAACCTATAAAAATGAAATGGCAAATCCAAATACAAACGAGATCGGTAAAATTCAAGCACTTATCACAAAGAATCCTTACGCATTTGCAGCCTCGGTATTCTTTCTTATGTTTTGGGTTACCTATTTTATAAATATCCGGAAAAATAATAGTGCTGAACAATATTGGAAGGAACTTTATGAGAGAGAGCGTGGAGAGAAAGACAAATTAAAAGATGAACTTTTAATGAAAGCTGGGTATATCAAAGAAGAAACAATTAAACAAGCAGATAGCACCCTTAGACAAAATACACAAGAACAAGCAACAACACTTTTAAATCAATCAAAATGAAAAAGAATGCATTTATAGCGATATTGGTTTTAGCAGTGATCGGATTAACTGCAAACCTTTTCACAGGATGGTTTACGCTTAACAAGAATGAGCGAGCGGGTATTGAAACAACCAAACCTAAAAATGACACTATCTATCTGACAAAATACATCAGTAAAAAAGATAGTACAACACATGGGAAATTTGAAGAGAAGCCCGGGGAATTAATTCAGAACAATATCACTGAAAAATATATGACCTATGTGAGTGATACATTGGGCCCGGCTCTTAATATTGCTCAGGACAAAATAGATGAGCTTACTCGAGCTAATTTTACTTTGGAAGGCCAATTAAAAGCAACAAGAACTGAGCTAGACGTAAATAAAAAAGCCCGTGTCTTCTATGAAAACAAATATTTACAAATCGTTTCAAATACTGCTGATTCTACGGTTGATTACAAGTACAATGCTATTGTTGATGTAGTAAAGTATAATGAAAGAAAATGGCTTTTTGGCAAAGCAAAAACTTCCATTGATATTTCCTCCCCAGACAAAAATATGAAGATAAAT
>CBFGVN010000582.1:0-2251 GCA_965651845.1 uncultured Chryseobacterium sp.
AAGATATGGTCGTTCGCGACAGCATTATCATTCAAACGAAAGACAGGACAACACTGTCTCTGACTTTGATTTTTAATAAAAATCAGGAACCTCAAAACACCATTCTTGTCAATACCATTTATCCGGATAAAAAAAATATTGATCTTGTTAAAAATTTCGTACTCAATGGATATGTCGGGGCAATCCTTCATACAAGGGGGAAATATATAAGCGATAGTGGCATTGAACCTTTTGAACATGAAGCCGATGATATCAATGAAGCGATTAGCTGGATCATCAAACAGCCCTGGAGCAATGGAAAAGTGGGAATGATCGGCGGAAGTTATTTGGGATTCAGCCAGTGGGCGGCAGCGAAAAGGCTTCATCCTGCCTTGAGAACAATTGTTCCAGAAGCAGCAACAGGAATCGGAACCATGAGTTTACCGATGAATAATAATATTTTCATGTGCTACTCATTGCAGTGGTTGGATTGTGTGACCAGTAATAAAATGGTTGATACTAAAAGTTTCTACGATAATACAAAATGGAATTCAATATTCAAAAAATGGTATGAAAGCGGAAAATCTTTCCGGAAATTAGATTCAATCAGTGGGAAGCCCAATGTGATTTTTCAAAAATGGTTGAATCATCCTGCCTATGATGAATACTGGAAAAAAATGATTCCTTATAAAGATGAGTTTTCAAAAATCAATATTCCGGTTCTTTCTGTGACAGGATATTATGATGTAGACAAATCCGGCGTATTGTACTACTTTAAGCAACATTATCAGTACAATCAAAATGCCGAGCACTATCTGATCATCGGGCCTTATGATCATTGGGGTGCACAAGGTTTTATTAAAAAAGAATTGAGAGGTTATAAAACCGATCCCGTCGCTTCCATTGATTTAAGCAAAATTTGGCTAGAGTGGTTCGATTACGTTTTAAAAAATAAACCAAAACCTGAGTTTTTAAAGGATAAAATCAATTTTCAGGTTATGGGAGCCAATCGATGGGATAGTGTTTATTCCATTGAGGTTTCCGAAAAGAATAAAATAAAATTTTACTTAGAAAATGATGGAAAGAGTTTGGCTTTATCACCATCAAAAAACAAAAAAGAAAATTTTTCATTTTTAAAAGTTGATCTCAAAGATAAAACTGATGCCGATGAACTATTGAATCTGAAGTATAATATTCTTGATCATTTTATTTATACTAAAAATAATTTATTTTTTAAAACAAAACCCTTTGAGCAATCTTTTGAATTGACGGGAAATTTTTCAGGAAATTTGAGTTTTTCAATTAATAAAAAGGATGTAGATCTTTATGTAAGTTTATATGAGGAGACTTCAGGAGGTCAGTATTTTTTGTTGTCTTCTTATGTTTCCAGAGCTAGTTTTGCAAAAGATAACGAGAAGAGAAATCTCCTGACTCCGGGCAAAATTGAAACTATTCCCATTAATAATTACGATTTTATAAGCAAAAAAATAGAAAAAGGAAGCAGATTGGTTTTAATAACCGGAATAGTAAAGAGTCCTTTCTGGCAGCTCAATTACGGAACCGGAAAAGATGTAAGTGATGAAACTGTTGCGGATGCAAATGAACCTCTGGAAATTAAATTCTATAACAGCAGTTTTGTAGAAATACCAATTTTAAAATATTAATATAAACTAAAACCATGAGTATGAAATTAAAGTTAATACTTATCACTCTTTTTGGGTTGAATTTGCTATCCGCCCAAAAATTTTATTTCCCCAAAATATCTGTGTCGGATTCTGTGATTCTTGAAAGAAATATTTCAGGTATTGCTGCAAAAATCGCTTCCGGATATAAGCAGCCTACGAAACCGGACTCTCTGGAGAGGCAATTTAAGCTGGAAATTCTGACTGGAAATTACAAGAAATCCGTTGCGACAATAGAAAAATATAGGGAAGCATTTGCCAATAAAAATTTTGCATGTACGAAATTCATCAATTATGAAATTTATGCAATGGCAAAAGATATTGAGCAGAATGAGAGAACTACATTTTCAGATGCTCTTCACAAAGCTTTTGAAATAAAGTATAAAAATCTTCAGGATAAATATGCTTTCCGAATCGGAGATGTATTTGTAGAAAATGTTTCAGACCAAAGAAAGAAACTTACTAAATCATTAACTGCTTTAAAAAATGACAGCCTTTCGAATGCTTCTGCGATGACAATTTGCCTGAACTATCTGGATTATAAGACAACTTCAAGCATTCAGTCAACGGTTGCGAATTTACTTGCATTA
>CBFGVN010000583.1:0-2250 GCA_965651845.1 uncultured Chryseobacterium sp.
TCTATCAATCATAAGCTCTAGTGCTTTTTCAGCAGCGCCAATACAGCGCATGCAATGGTGAATACGCCCTGGGCCTAAACGACCTTGTGCAATTTCAAAACCTTGGCCCGCTCCACCAATAAAGTTTTCAAGAGGCACTCGAACATTATTAAAATGAACTTCACCGTGTCCATGCGGTGCATCGTAGTCACCAAACACAGGTAACATACGTTGAATTTCGACACCTGCGGTATCAATCGGTACTAAAACCATAGAGTGTTGATGATGACGGTCTTTGGTTTCATCAGGGGTATGTGCCATAAAAATAATGACTGCCAAACCATTCAGGAAGCCATACATTACAGGTTGTGGAATTAATCTTACAAATTTTCCCAGCTTGAAAATACCTACCATCATCTGGAAAATACCGGCAAGAACTACTGTTGCGAAAAGATATTCTACTCCGTGAGATTTTATTAATGCTATTAAGACAACGATCGTAGCACCTGCTCCACCGGAAACCATTCCCGGACGGCCGCCCAAAACAGCAGTCACCAACCCCATCATAAAAGCGGCATAAAGTCCCGTTAAAGGTGAAAGCCCGGCAAGAATTGCAAACGAAAGCGACTCAGGAATCATGGTCATCGCAACAGTGAAACCGGCCAGAAGTTCGTTTTTATAATTTATTTTCTTCGAAAAATCGAATAATACTACTTTATTTTCCATTCGGAAGCAAAGATATGCACTTGAAATTTTGTGAACAATTTTTCGGAATATACATTTAATATTTCACAAAATGTAGATGCTAACAATGCTTCTTTATCAAATGTAAAGGACAAATAGATATTTCACACTACAATCCACTTATCTTATACTATTTTCACTAAAAGTGTATTTTAACAAAATTTTTTACTTTGTTTTTTGGGTTTGATTTCTATTTTTTTATATATTTGAAAATGAAGATATTAATTATTTCTTAAAATTTCAATAAACACAATAGAATAAATCTAAATAAATTCTATTAGAAAATATAATAAAGTAAGAAATTAACAAAAAAATTTATATAAAGAGAAAAATTGCATGAAAGAGCTTTAATAGGTAATATATTATTCATACTTAAAATAAGAAAGTTTAGAATATAAGGTTTTACTAAGCGAAAGGGATGAAAAAACGAATGATCGCTCAAAGCATTGACGGATGTAATATGAATACGCAAGGAATTCTTTACGATATACACTGAAATCAATAAACACTGGATTTTATACTGGGGTATTTGTTTGGTCAAAAATTGTCTGAGTCTGTAACAGAATTATAATTTTGTTATGTCAAATCAAATAATATTTTGATCTGAAATTTTTGTTAGCCTTTTTTTAACTTATTCTTATATTATATATCAGAAATATGCTCCTATTTCGTTTTGCATGCAGACTGTTTAATAAATAACAATTTATTAAAAATGCTATACAAAGAAATACACATAGGACAATTTATCAAAGAGAGAGTCGATGAACAGGAAATTTCTATGGAAAGAATCTGTAATTTTCTGAAGAAAGACGAAGAATTCGTTGAAAAAGTTTATAAAAGTAAATCAATAGACACAGACCTTCTTCTCCGTTGGTCCAAATTATTGGAGTACGACTTTTTCAGACTTTACAGCTCCCATCTTATTTTATATTCTCCACCATCTGCTGTAAACAAAAATACCAGCCAGAAATCTGAAAAAATTCCTTATTTCAGAAAAAATATCTATACGCAGGAAATTAAAGAATTTATTATTAAAAAAATTCAGTCCGGCGAAATGACACAGAGTGATGTGATCAAAGAATATTCGATACCTAAGAGTACTCTGCACCGTTGGCTTCAAAAAAATGACACCAATTAAAACACAAAAAAAAATATGCGTCCGAACTATAAAAAAATTTATCTGGATATGCTGAAACAGGATCAGCCCGAAAAACTGCAGGATCCGAAAGTACAATCACTTCTGAAAAACCTTAAAACAACAGAAGATGTCCTGAATTTTAATGAACTGGTTTTTAAACAATCCAAGGAAAGTTTAAGAAACAATCAGAAATTAAAAACCTACGACAAGAAAACTATGCTGAAACTGCTGCAATATCAAAAAAAGCACGGTTTTTCGACAAGTTTTATGTCTAAAAAATATAAGATAAGCAGGACTACTTTAGCAAAATGGAAAAAAACCTTCGAAGAGGAAATTTTATAATACAATTATACGAGGCTGTCTCAAAAGGGCAGTCTCTTTTCGTGTTG
>CBFGVN010000584.1:0-2246 GCA_965651845.1 uncultured Chryseobacterium sp.
TCTAATACTAACTGTCTTAATTTAACAGCATATTTGTCGCAATGTCATGCTGAGCTTGTCGAAGCATCTCAATGAGTCATTT
Organism: uncultured Chryseobacterium sp.; assembly: GCA_965651845.1. Classification (GTDB taxonomy): domain Bacteria; phylum Bacteroidota; class Bacteroidia; order Flavobacteriales; family Weeksellaceae; genus Chryseobacterium. Next base: position 83 of record CBFGVN010000584.1, read on the forward strand.
TATTATTTATTTGGATTCCATCCATCAAAGATATTTTCCAATGTATAATTTTTCAAATCATTTTTTGTCAGTTGATGCGACCAGCTTACCCGTTTTGAAATATTTCCGCCTTCACCTTTACTTCCAAATTCTGCATAATAAGCCGTTTTATCTTTATCCGGGAACATTTTATCGCCTTTCCAGGGATTCCAACCTTCGGGAAGGATGTGTTTTCCCATTTCAGTATTAATAAAAACTGTTTTGGCGTAAGGCCGCCAAGGTCTTCCCAGATACACTTTTGTGATGTCTTCTTTGGCAATTAATTGGCAATTGAAAAAGACAAAACCGTATTGTCTGTCGACTTCTGTTGCCGCCGCAGTGATATAAGAATCTGCTAAACTTTTAATGATACAATTTTTAAAAACAACGGTTGCCTGTCCGAAAATAAAATCTGTTGTTCCTTCGATATAGCAGTTTTCAAAGTATTGTCTGCTGTGATTCGTAGCAGAATAAATCGTGTCCTGGCAACCCAAAATTTTCGAATTTTTAATCACAAAACGGTCACCTTCAACATGAAGGGAAACCGCTTGTCCTTCGTTACACGAGCTGTTTTGAATGGTCAGATTACTGATTTTTATATCATCACCCATCACTGATAAAGTGTAGGAATTGAACGTGGTCATTTTTTCATTAAATGAATCCTTTTTTCCTGAAAAATCATTGTTGGTGATGATGGTATTGTCTTTATTTTTGCCTTCCAGTGTGATTTTATGTTTTGAAGACGGAATAACCACTTTTTCATTATACGTTCCTGATTTAATAAAAACCAATGCTTCCGCCGGACCTAAATCCCGTATAGAATTGATCGCTTTCTGAATGGATGTAAAATCTCCGCTTCCGTCTTTGGCTACAGTGATTTTAATGTAGGGATCATTTCCCGCAAAGAGAAAATTGGCCATTGATGTGAGAAGAATTAAAAATAATTTTTTCATAAAACTGATTTATTATTTTTGACACAAAGGCTTATAAAACCTTATAATTTTTAGTGCAAAGACAAATAAATTGCTTCGCGAAGCTATGGAGATAGCTTCATCAATCAACTTGTTGATTCTTCTTTTCTCACTAAAATACCCATTACATTCAATTAAACCTTTGCGTTTAATCATATTAATATTATTTCAAAACTTTATCTAAAAAGTTAACCGTTAAATTCAATGTTTCTGTAAACCATGGTTCTGCTGACCAAAAAGAATGCGGTGAATCTTTAATTTCATAAAATTCAGTCGGGATATTGTAGCTTTTTAATTTTTTCATCATGTCATCTCTTCCTGCATGGAATCGCGGCTGCGAACTGTTGATGAAAAGGGTAGGAGGTGTATTTTTATCCACATATTCCAGCGGTGAAGCTTCTCTCCAGTTTTTAAAATTAACATTTCTGTCACCGTTCAACCAAAATGCTGCATAAGTGCTTTCTTCAGCTTCAGGATGAATAAAGGAAACAATTCCATCTACATTTACGATTACATTAATTTTATTCTTTTTCTTAACACCTACTAAAGTCGCAATCTGAGCTCCGGCAGATTCGCCCAAAACCACGATTTTCTTTTTGTCTAAAGAATATTTTCGGTGGTTTTTTTGTAACCATTGAATGCCTGTTTCAATATCTTCCACTCCGGCAGGATATTTTGCAACATCAGCCAATCGGTAACCGATCGCGATCACAACATAACCTTTTGAAGCCATTTCCATCGCCATAAATTTTTCATTTTCCTTGCTTCCCGAAATCCAGCCGCCGCCGTGAACCATCGCAATTCCAGGATATTTTTTTGATTTATCGAGAGGATAATAAAGATCAGCTTTTAAAGAAAGTCCGTTGATGTTGGCATATTCCACATCTTTATCGATGGTGATATTTTGGGGAGCAGGTCGGTCGATGGGAGTAATGAAAGGACATTTTTTCTTTAGTTTTTCGTAGGTAGCCTCGTTGGTGTAAGGAGTAGCATTCGGGCGATTGATCTGCCCGAATGCCATTGTCCCCACAAAAAAAATAGAAATATAAGTATGTTTTCTGTTAAAAATCATTCGCTTATGGAACTTTTTAATATCGTTTTTTATTTTTTTGTGATAACCAACAACTCTTAATTTTTGGTTATTCTAAACCAATCAAAATCCGCATATCCACCGC
>CBFGVN010000585.1:0-2238 GCA_965651845.1 uncultured Chryseobacterium sp.
AAGGGGAAGGAAAAACTTTTACCTCGGTGAATTTGGCTTTAACATTGGCAAATCCTAAAAAAAGAGCAATTATTATTGGTTCGGATATCAGAAATCCGCAGTTGCAAAGATATAATCCTGCAAGAAAAGGTCTGGCCGGTCTTACGGAATATCTTTATTCAGATCAGACCAAACTGGAAGATGTTGTTCATATTTCTTCATTCAATCCGAATCTGGATGTAATTTATTCAGGGATGATTCCTCCAAATCCTACAGAATTACTTTCCAACGGACGCTATGAAGCACTTCTGGAAGAATTGAAAGCAAAATACGACTATATCATTCTGGATACAGCACCATTGCTTCTTGTAACAGATACATTCCTGATTGCAGAAATGGCAGATATTACAATCTACGTGGCAAGGTCTAAATACACAGAAAAAGCTTTACTGGAATTTGCTAATACTAATATCGATCAAAAGAAAATTAAAAATGTTGGTTTTGTTCTAAATGACGTAAACAGAGAGAATTTAGGATACAGCAACAAATATGGCTACGGATACAACAGTCACCACGAACAAACATGGTTTGAAAAAATAAAAAATAAACTTAGTTAATGATGAAAACATATAAAATAGCTGTTATCGGACAAGGCTATGTAGGTCTGCCATTATCTTTGGAATTTGCCGATCATTATCCTGTTTTGGGATTTGATATTAATGCTCAAAGAGTGGATCAGCTTAATGAAGGACACGATATTACCCTCGAAGCTGATATAGAAAAGCTTAATAACGGCTTAAAAAAATACAATGAAACTAACGGAGCTTTCGGATACAAAGCAACAAGCGTGTTATCTGATATTGCAGAATCTAATGTTTATATTGTAACGGTTCCCACCCCAATCGACAAGTACAATGCGCCGGATCTTAATCCCTTGATTTCTGCCTCAAAAATGCTGGGTGGAATTATTAAAAAAGGAGATATTGTTATTTACGAATCTACAGTTTTCCCTGGCTGTACGGAAGAAGAATGTGTACCTGTTCTTGAAAAATTTTCAGGTTTAAAATATAACGAAGATTTTTTTGTAGGATATTCACCGGAGAGAATTAATCCCGGGGATAAAGTGAATACTCTTACAAGTGTTAAAAAAGTGACGTCTGGTTCTACAGAAGAAATTGCAGAAGAAGTGGACAATCTTTATAAAAAGATTATTACTGCCGGAACTCACAAGGCATCAAGCCTTAAAGTAGCGGAAGCTTCAAAAGCAATTGAAAATGCACAACGTGACGTAAACATTTCTTTTGTCAACGAATTGGCATTAATTTTCGACAGAATAGGAATTGATACCAATGACGTTTTGGAAGCTGCCGGGACAAAATATAATTTTCTGAAATACAGGCCGGGATTAGTTGGCGGTCACTGTATTTCCGTTGATCCTTATTATTTGGCTCATAAAGCAGAACAATTGGGCTACCACCCTGATGTTATCTTATCAGGACGCCGTGTAAATGACTCTATTGCAAAGTTTATTGCTTCTAAAGTAGTAAAGCTTCTTATAGCAAAAGGAGGTATTATTAAAGATTCGGAAACTCTTATTTTAGGGGTAACGTTTAAAGAAAATTGCCCGGATGTAAGGAATACTAAAGTGGTGGATATCTATACAGAACTTAAAGATTACGGAGTAAATGTAGACATCTACGATCCTTGGGCAAGCAAAGAAGAAGTAAAACATGAATACGGAATTGATATTCTGGATACTCTTATTGATGGGAAAAAATATGACTCGGTGATTATTGCCGTTTCTCACAACGAATTCCTTGAGATGGATCTTGAGCTGTTGAAAAAAGAGAATGCGGTGGTTTTTGATACCAAAGCTTGTCTGGATAGAAATTTGGTAGACGCAAGATTGTAAGGAAGAATGGGCTATGATATCATAATTGTCGGAGCGGGGTTAGTCGGATTGGCTACAGCGTATCAGACAAAGCTTAAAAATCCCGATTCTAAGATTTTAATTTTAGAAAAAGAGAATGATGTTGCAGTACATCAGTCGGGACATAATAGTGGTGTGATTCATAGTGGAATTTATTATAAACCAGGAAGTTTAAAAGCAAAAAATTGTATTGAAGGATACAATGCTGTTATCAATTTTGCTAAGGAATATGGTATCCGATACGATCTTTGCGGCAAAATTATTGTAGCAACTTCGCAAGAGGAATTACCGCTTTTAGACAATATCTATAAAAGAGGGATAGAAAATGG
>CBFGVN010000586.1:0-2231 GCA_965651845.1 uncultured Chryseobacterium sp.
GAAATTTTTGGGTGATATGAATACCAATAAAAAATATGCGATCATGCTTTACCTTTCGGGAGGTGAAGGTCCGCAGATAAAAGGTTTCGGAGCATTGGAACACCACGAATCGACAAGTGTTGTTTTACCTGAAATGATGCCGAAAGAAGCCATCGATAAAACCATTACAGATGTTGTTTCTCATGAGTTTTTCCATACGGTAAATCCTTTGAAAACACATTCGGAAGAGATCCATTACTTCGATTATGCAGATCCGAAAATGTCTCAGCATCTTTGGATGTACGAAGGCGGAACAGAATATTTTGCCAATTTGTTTCAGATTCAGGAAGGTTTGATCACTAAAAATGAATTCCTTCAAAGAATGAACGAAAAAATCACCAACTCTAAGAACTACAACGACACGATGCCTTTCACGGTGATGAGTAAAAATGTTCTTAAAGATGAATACAAAGATCAATACAGAAATGTTTACGAAAAGGGAGCTCTTCTGGCTATGTGTCTTGATATTGAATTAAGAAAACTATCCAACGGGGAAATGGGTTACCGCGATATGATCAGAAAATTATCTCAGAGATTTGGTGAGAACAAGCCGTTTAAAGATGATAAATTAATTGATGAGCTGGTAGCGGTTACAGGCTATCCGCAGGTAAAAGATTTCTACAACAAATATATTGCAGGAGATCAGCCGACGCCTTATGCACAATATTTGAATATGGCAGGTGTAGAATTGAAAGCACAGGAAACTCCGCCTATTTTCTGGTTTATTAAAGATCCACAACAAACAGGATATGACGATAAGGACAATGCATTTGTGTTCGATGAAAGCTCAGCATTATCTCCTTTCTCAAAAAGTATCGGCTTCAAAATTACTGACAAAATCGTTGCTTTGGACGGAAAAACAATCAATATCCAGAATATTCAGGAGTTTATTGGCTATGCTAAAACCATTAAAGAAGGACAGAATGTAACGGTAACTGTTCTAAGAAAAAACGGCGATAAAACCGATAAAATCGACCTTAAAGGAAAAGCTGTTTTGGATAAAATGACAGTAGAAACGCTTCAGTTTAAACCAAATCCGACTCCGGCAGAACAAAAATTGCAGGATCAGTGGCTGACTGGGAAAAAATAATTTTTAATTTTTTCTTTTAACACGAACGACACTAATTTTTCACAAATAAACACAATCATTAATTTTAGTATCTAAAAATTAGTGGTAATTAGTGAAAAATTAGTGTTATTTGCGTTTAAATACATCAAGCCTTTTTAATCATAATTCTAAAAGTTGTTCCCTTTCCTATTTCCGTCTGCACGATTTTAATATCTCCATTATGGTATTCCTGAATAACTCTTTTCGCCAATGACAATCCTAGTCCCCACCCTCTTTTTTTTGTGGAATATCCAGGTTTGAAGGCGTTTCTGGCCTGTTGCTTGGTCATTCCGCTTCCGTTATCCTGCACTTCAACTAAAATATTTTTATTTCTTTCAAAAACTGAAATTGAGATAGAGCCTTCACCTTTCATCGCATCTACTGCATTTTTCACCAGATTTTCGATCACCCAGCTCATCAGGATTTTATTGTGAGGCACTGAAATTTCATAATTCGGAAGATGGAGTCCGAAGTTTATTTTCCTTGAAATTCTCGTTTTTAAATAATCGTAATTTTCCCGGATCGTTGCATTAAAATTTTTATCATTAAGTTCAGGAACAGACCCAATCTTGGAAAATCTTTCAGAAATCGTTCTTAGTCGTTCAATATCTTTTTCAATCTCATGAACCCCTTCAGAATCAGGTGTATCGAGCTTCATAATCTCCATCCAGCCGATCATTGAAGATAAAGGAGTTCCGATTTGATGAGCCGTTTCTTTAGCCAGCCCTGCCTAGAGAGAGCCTTCATCCGTTTTCTTGATCGTCCTGAAAAACCAGAAAGAACATCCAAAATAGGAAAGAATAAAAAATCCTAAAATATATGGTGAATACTGAAGATTATTCAGCAATGGAGAGTTATCATAGTAAACAATTTGCTTATTTCCTTTTACAATTTCAATCTCGATGGGTGTATAGCTTTTAGCCATTTTTTTTGCCAAAGCCTTTATTTTTATGGGATCATTTCCTATATCCTGGGGAAGGTTTTTATGTTCTATAATCTGATCGTCCTGGTCTAAAATAATCAGGGGAATCGTTGTATTTGAGCTATAAATCTGAAGAAGCAATGCCTGAACTTCCAGATTAGG
>CBFGVN010000587.1:0-2227 GCA_965651845.1 uncultured Chryseobacterium sp.
TCCTTCTTTTCTCTTCTCTGAGCATCCAAAACAGCAATGGTTGCCAGGTTTACAATTTCATCAACGCTTGAACGCATCTGCAGAACGTGAACAGGTTGTTTTAATCCCATTAAGATCGGTCCGATAACCTGTGCTACTTTCATTCCTCTGATGATTTTGTAGGATAAGTTTGCACTTTCAAGGTTCGGAAAGATGAATGTATTGGCCGGCGTTGTTTCCAGCTTTGAGAAAGGATAATCGCTCAAATGATCTGCATTCATCGCAAAATCCGGCTGAATTTCTCCATCCACGATCATTTTCGGATATTTTTCATGAAGAATATTTACCGCTTTTGCAACTTTTTTAGAAGTTTCAGAAATTGCTGCAAAGTTTTCGAATCCAAGCATTGCAATCCTAGGTTCTATAGCGAAAGATTTCACTGTAAATTCTGCCATTTTAGCAATATTTACCAAATCTTCGGCCGTAGGATTCTGATTGATAGAAGTATCTGCGAAGAAAATCGGTTTCTTTTCAGACAAAATCATCATCATTGCCGCTACTTTATCTACCCCTTTATCTTTTTCGATCACTTCTAAAACTGGTCTTAAAACAGACGTATAATTTTTGGAGAATCCAACGATCAAACCATCCGTATCACCATGTCTCAACATCAATGGTCCGAAATAATCTCTCTGACGAACAAATCTTTTTGCCTTGTACTCGTTCATTCCCTTTCTCTGACGGAGTTTCCAAAGTGTTTCTCTGTATTTCTTTCTGTTTTCTTTCTGATCGTCGTCACTTGGATCGATAATCGGAACATCAAGACTGATTCCGAAACGTTCCATCTGTTCTTTGATATATTTTTTGTTTCCTAGCAGGCTTGGATAAGCAATTCCTTCTTCATAAAGAATCTGAGCTGCTTTCAAAACGTTGTATTCTTCCGCATTTCCCAGAGTAATTCTCTTCGGATTTGCTTTTGCACGGCTCTGCATCATTCTTACCAATTTCTCGTCTCTTCCCATTCTGTCGAGAAGGCTGTTTTCGTATTCTTCGAAATCAGTAATTGTTTTTCTTGCAATTCCGCTGTCAATCGCTGCTCTTGCTACTGCGCTTGAAACTTTAGTAATCAACCTGTTATCAAACGGTTTCGGAATGAAATATTCTCTACCAAACTGCAGATTCTGAACATTATAAGCTAAAATTACCGCTTCAGGAACCGGTTCTTTCGCCAAATCAGCAATCGCATGAACGGCTGCCAATTTCATTTCTTCATTAATACCTTTAGCCTGAACGTCCAATGCTCCTCTGAAGATATATGGGAAACCAAGAACATTGTTTACCTGATTAGGATAATCACTTCTTCCTGTTGCCATGATCACATCTTTACGCGTTTCGATCGCCAAATCATAAGCAATTTCGGGATCCGGATTTGATAAAGCGAAAACGATTGGATTTTCGTTCATGCTTAATAACATTTCAGGAGTCATTACATTTCCTTTCGACAATCCTACGAAAACGTCTGAACCTTTTACAGCGTCTTCCAACGTATCGATATCTGTATTGGCAATAAAATCTATTTTTTCTGACGTAAGATTTTCTCTTTTATGATTGATAACCCCTTTGCTGTCACACATCAAGACGTTTTCTCTTTTTAAGCCAAGAGAAATATACAGATTGGTACAGGCAATGGCTGCAGCACCTGCTCCGTTTACGACCATTTTCACTTCTTCGATCTTTTTGTTGGCGATCTGTAAAGAGTTGATCAGGGCTGCGGCGGAAATAATTGCTGTACCGTGCTGATCATCATGCATTAAAGGAATATCTAATTCCTCCTTCAGTCTCTTTTCGATATAAAATGCTTCAGGAGCTTTAATATCTTCAAGGTTGATTCCTCCAAAAGTAGGAGCAATACCTTTTACGATATCAATAAACTTATCCGGATCCTTTTCATTGATTTCAATATCAAAAACATTGATATCTGCAAAAATTTTGAACAAAAGACCTTTTCCTTCCATTACAGGCTTTGAAGCCTCTGCACCAATATCTCCCAATCCAAGAACCGCAGTACCATTAGAAATAACAGCTACCAGATTTCCTTTTCCCGTATAATCGTATACAGTTTCCGGTTTTTCGTGGATTTCCATACAAGGAACTGCAACCCCCGGCGAATACGCCAATGACAAATCTCTCTGAGATGAGTGCGGTTTTGAAGGGATCACTTCGATTTTTCCTTTAGGTTCGGCTTTAT
>CBFGVN010000588.1:0-2225 GCA_965651845.1 uncultured Chryseobacterium sp.
GATATTTTAACTAATGTATAAAGGTTCAATAAAATTCTAATATACTTTTGGCACCAGTCCTGACAATGCTCAATGTCTGGGGCGGCGAAGAGTTTTCTTTGCTCATTGTACAGATTCTGCTGCATTTTTGTTAGGTAATTTTCCGATGTTATCTGCGTATTTTTAGAGAGGATTTTATTTTTCTTTTAAATCATCCTTAAAAAACGAACTGAAAACCGTTTGCATATTAGGAAATGTTTGTCCCTCCCAATATTTTTCGGTGTAATTACTTTGATCCTTTTTATAATTTACTCCCAGGACATCATTCTCATTGCTAAACTCAAGCTCAGTTGGATAAAAGTTCTTATAAGAAATAATCTGATTATAGTCGGGCTCAGCTTTATGTTTTAGTTTTAGGAATTTAATTTCATTGTATTCATTAAAATCACGAAGCGCTTTTTTTGAATTTTTTTCGAAAGAGAAATGAGCAACTGTACGAATATCAAAAAGTCTATAACCAAAAATAGCCATTTCTTTTTCCTGAAGATCTTCACCGCTAACTTCTATTTCGTCCTTAACCGGTGTTTTCAGTTCTTTTATCTTAAAGGTACCATTGTCATATTTTTCCAGGTTTCCTGCATGTTTCAGTCTGGGTAAATCTAAAAACATTCTATAATCCCAAGATCCGGTCTGCTTCTTTAGAAAAGCTGCATTTTCTAGACTGAAAATACGGTACTGTTGTATCTTTATATCCTTTACTTTTTTGTTTTTGTTATCGAAAACGTAAGTTACTATTCCATCTACATAACAGTTAAGCATATTATTTACGGTAACATAAGCATTAAAGTTTCCCTTTATCAGAAGATATTTTGATGGTTTATCATTTTTTATGACAACAGGTTCAATATCTTTAATTCTATCTTTTACTTTTACTACATCTTTATCCAATTCAGTGTAAGAAAATGTTCCCAATAAAAAATTATCATACACCAACTGATATTTTTCCTGAGAAGGGTTTAATAATTTCCGTTCGATCTTTCCGTCAATATCAGAGTTAGCAACGATGCTTCCGTCTTTCCCGAACACAGAAACCTGTGAAAGGGGCTGATTGGTATCTTCAGAAATAAAAGTGGTGGTTTGTGCATAAGTAAAGTTGAGTAGCAATACAAACACTAAAGAAAAGATTTGAAATTTTCTCATGACTTAATATTTTAAAAATTATTTTATTTATAAGACAACAGATTTTATAAAAAGTTGCCTCGATTGTTCAAAAAAGTGGGATTACAAATTTCTCAGGCTTATTCGATGTAAGCGATAAGCAACAGACGTCAAGAATCATATTGCCATAAGTCGCTGGATTTCAGAAACTATTAATTTCTATTTCTTTAATCCTGAAACTTTGAAATTACTTACAAGTACTCCCGAATCATTGGCATATTGCCACGGTGCCGTTATATAAAAATTTTTAGCCACTGTAGGGCTTAAGAGAACCGTATCGGCTAGCTTTACATCATTGAGATATACCGCCATTCGTTCTCCATTAACCGACAGGACGATATGCAACGGACGATTGATCCATGGCTCAAGATCAAAGGTCGTGTTTACAAATTTTTCCGGCTTACTACTGCCTATATTCACCTGATTCGTATCGTAGAAGTGCAGTTGCACATAAGTCCCGATATTGCTAGCATAATGATGGACACTGTTATCACTGGCAAAACCAAATGACAATGGCGCAATATCTTTTATCTGTTCTGCTTTTGCAATAATGTCAAAAGATAAGGTAAACCGACGGGGATAGTTGAGCGGATTGGAAAATTTGTAAATCTCCCTATCCCCTAAGTCCAACCATTTCCCTTTCTGACCTTCTACCATTCTAATAGTAGCCACTCCATTAGTTTTGAAGCTTGTAGCAATGGTACCCGGCTGAAATGCCGAAAAATCTTCTGCGAATATCAGCGAATCACCAGCCATTACAGTGCTACTATGGTTCCCTGATTTAGCTGCGATTTTAGCATCTTCTGAAGAGGTATTGTTGTCAATTTTTTTTTCTATAGCTTTTGTGACTTTATCTTTTCCTTTTTGATATATATTACTGAGTTGGGCATGTACCTCAATTCCTGAGAGCAATAGTACAAGGAACAGTAGTCCGGTGATTTTTTTATCTGTTATCATGATAAGATATTTTTGTAAACTAATGGAGGTTAACTCTAACGATTTCGCCGTCTTGCTTTACCTCTACAAAT
>CBFGVN010000589.1:0-2219 GCA_965651845.1 uncultured Chryseobacterium sp.
TCTTACCAAAACCGATATCAACTCTGCTACAGGAAAAACTTATATGGTATTGGATATTTCCAAAACCCAGCAATCTTATATGTATACGATTAGTGGAGAAACTAATCAAGATGTTTATGGGCTTGCTAAGCTTACATTCTCAACGGTGGAATACAGTACTAATGGAGGGGGAGATTTTGATGCAGCCACCAGCTCATGGATATGCCCTCAATCCGGATGGTATGATATAGAGGTTTATGCAGTGGTTTCATCAGGTTCGGGGAGCGGACATACTAACCTAACATTAGTAAAAAATGGAACACACCAAGATTTGGTTACAATTTTCACCCCCGCTTTTACGGTAAATTATATAGGAGACAGCGGTACCCGAAGTCTGAAACTCAACCTAATGAAAGGAGACGTAATAAGTATATCTGCACAACCATGTGGGGGATGTGGCATAAATTTCACACGGTTTTCAACAAGGAAAATAAATATTACCAGATTATGACCTGGTTTTTTGCTGGGAACAATTTTAAAAGATACGAAAGAAAGAGGGATAAGTATAAATTGAATGAATTCTATAACTATGCCTTATCATATTTCTTCTAATAATAAAGACTTGGAATCTTTTAAATAGGATTTTAGATTTTATCATTTAATGACAAATTATGATGTTATAATTACTCATTTACAATTCAAACTAGGATCTGCATTGATTACAGAACGTAGAAGTTTGAAATGTAATTGTAGGCAGCAAACAACTTAAAGATGGTTGTTATTAGTTTAAGATATTTAGGTAACCACAGATATAAATTAAAAAGCGTCATGTCTAAATCACCGGAACAAAAAAATCAAACCGGCTCTAAAGAAAGAGAGCTCTCACAGCAGCTGCGCATAGAAATTGAAATGCTTTATGGATTAAAAAATATTGAATTCTTAGGACAGGAGGATGTTGTTTATACATTATATAGATCGTTTTTGGGAATCTTTACTAAAAAAATTTTTATAGGTTTTTCTTCCCAAGGCGAGATCATTAATTATAACATGCAGTCTTGTTTCTTCGGATATAGCTTTAATAAGTCATTCTAATACTTTAGCTTTATTAGTATTCCTATGTGGGATCGTTATTTATAAAGGACATGATTACCTCAACAATTCCTCAGTAAAGAAAAAAACTTAACTATAAATTTAAACATTATGAAAAAAAGGATGTACTTTTTTGGCTTACTGGCCGTTTTAATTTTCCCTTGGGCAAGAGCTCAAACGGGTAATGTTGGTATCGGGACTTCTATACCAGCTTCTAAACTTACTGTAAATGGAAACGTATCCATAGGTTCTGGATATGTAGACATTACAGCTCCGATTAACGGGGCTATTATTGAAGGAAATCTGGGAATAAGTACCTCTGTTCCGAATGTTGACGCAAATCTGGAATTAGCCGCAACAAACAAAGGTTTTTTGCCTAACCGAGTTACGCTGGCTGCAACTAATATTGCAGCACCACTCACTGCTCATGTAGAAGGTATGGTAGTTTATAATACCAATATAGCAGGAGTACCACCTAATAATGTAAGTCCGGGATTATATTATAATGATGGTACGAAATGGGTAAGGCTAGCACCCGCTCTAGCCGCAACAACTTTATACAATATGACAGCTTCCCGAAGTTTTAATGTTAATTACACAAATACATTACCATATCCTATTACAATAATGTTCACGGTAGCAAATAATGGTCAAAATCAAAATGCTATATGCTATGTTGATGGTGTTTACGTTGCTGTAGAACAATCATGGCCCGGTATAGTGGGCAGCGCCACATTTGTTGTACCATCCGGTAGTACTTATCAGGTACAAAATAATGTAGGGGTTCCAGGATTAATAACATGGATGGAACTAAGATAGTTAGTTTATTATACAAATCGGGGGTTTTTAAAAAGCTTTTTTTCTACTTTTGAGATTAGGTATTTACTATCGAAATCTGTATCAGATTTTCGGGACTAATCAGCTTTATTGAGTTTGTTTATTTAAGATGAAATGTTAAATAATTGATATAGAACGTTATTATATCCCTTGATAATCTAAAAATCTAGCTGAAAGTATATAAATTTTGTCTTAAAATAATTGAAAGTTCAAAATTTTCTATTGACAAAAAGATGAAAACTTATTTTATAAAATTTTTAGCTATATGATATTTTTACAAAAATAATTTAATAATTTTTTGTGATTAATATATT
>CBFGVN010000590.1:0-2211 GCA_965651845.1 uncultured Chryseobacterium sp.
CAGGATAAAGAAAACCACTGTAAATACTGATGAGAGCTCCCAGAGAACTTCCTCCGATCCCTGTATTTTCCCGGTCTCTTTTTGTACGGTAATTTTCGTCTACATAAGGCTTCAACGTGTCTGTAATGAAGCGAATGTATTTTTTTCCTTCGGATCCATTAGCAACATTATCATTATCAAAAATATATTCCTTGATTCTGTCTTCGCTTCCATGCTCAATGGCAATTACGATAACGTCGCCACGGCCATATTCTGCAAGAATCGAGAGCTTTTTGTCGATTTCCCAATTTCCGTATCCGCTTCCTTCATTGAACAGGTTTTGCGCGTCCTGAAGATACAAAACAGGATACGTTTTTTGAGAAACATAATAGTCGTAAGGCAAAAGAGCCCAGACTTTTCGGTAGCGGTCGAGCTGGGGGATATAAAATTCCTCTGAAATGATCTCTGCAATTGGAAAAAATTCCTTTTTGAAAGGTCCCCAGTTTAATCTCCATTTTTCGACAGTATCATCAGTTTTTCCGGCAGCTTTTGAAGCTTTTCTGTTGGGCGTGATATTTCCATATATATCAAGCTCTACATTTTCCCATCCGCCTTTTGTGAATTTATATTCAATGACATCGGGCAGGATTTCATCACTAATTTCAATACAATAGTTGTTCGGATCCAATCTTTTAAGTTGAAAGATATAATCTTTCGGGTTCCAGTTATTGAAATTTCCGGTAATGTAGACCGTTCTGTCGTCGATTTCTTCACTATAAAGTTCAAACCTCATCATGTGTGTTTAATAAATTTTAAAGGCTAAATTTATAAAAAATCTTTTTATAGAGATAATTTTAAAAAATTCATTAGTGAGTGAAAGAAAAAATGATATATTTGATATAAGCAGTGATGGAAAACGATTAACATAATAATTATTTCAACCATAATTAATGGTTATTGTTGATATTTTTCGTAGTTTCAAACAAAATATAAAATTAAATCAAAACCGTGATGAATTCGGTTAAAACATATACGCTTTTTACGGATCATGATATTTACCTTTTTAAAGAGGGTAAACATTATAAGCTGTTTGACAAATTCGGTGCACATTCTGTAGAAAAAGATGGCGTAAAAGGTGTTTATTTTTCTGTTTGGGCGCCAAATGCGAAAAAAGTTTCCGTTATAGGAAATTTTAACAACTGGAATCACACAGATCACATTTTGTTTCCCCGCTGGGACGAATCGGGTATTTGGGAAGGTTTTATTGCAGGTCTTACCTGGGGAACGCTCTATAAGTATGCGGTAGAAACAGCGAGAGGAGAAATTCTTGAAAAAAGTGATCCTTATGCTTTAAGCTGGGAACAAAATCTTCAGGCAGCATCCATGGTTTCTACCACCTGGTATGAGTGGGATGATAACGAATGGCGCGAAAACCGGTGGAAAAAAAATAGCCTGAATGCCCCAATTTCCGTGTATGAAATGCATCTGGGATCTTGGGTACGGAAAGGCGACGACCCCAAAAGATTTTTGAATTATCGGGATATTGCAGAAAAGCTTATTCCTTATAGTAAAGAAATGGGCTTCACACATGTGGAATTCATGCCGGTGATGGAATATCCTTATGATCCAAGCTGGGGATATCAGATCACAGGATTTTATGCGGCGACCTCACGTTTTGGTTCGCCACAGGATCTGATGTTTTTAATTAATGAACTTCATAAAAATGGAATCGGCGTTATTTTAGACTGGGTTCCGTCTCATTTTCCTGGTGATGCCAATGGTTTGCACCGATTTGATGGTTCTTATCTGTACGAGCATGAAGATCCGAGAAAAGGTTTTCATCCCGATTGGAAATCCTATATTTTCAATTATGGGCGGAATGAAGTGAAGTCTTTTTTAATTTCAAATGCGATGTTCTGGCTGGAACGTTATCATGCCGACGGATTGCGTGTAGATGCGGTTACTTCGATGCTGCATCTGGATTATTCCAGGAATGAAGGAGAATGGGAACCCAATATTTACGGAGGAAATGTAAATCTTGAAGCTAAAACTTTTTTACAGGAATTCAATACAGCCGTTTATAAAGAGTTTGGAGACAATATCATGACCATTGCAGAAGAAAGTTCAGATTTTCCGATGCTGACAAAACCTGTTCACGCCGGTGGTGTGGGATTTGGTATGAAATGGATGATGGGTTGGATGCATGATACACTTGATTATTTTAAGATCGAC
>CBFGVN010000591.1:0-2205 GCA_965651845.1 uncultured Chryseobacterium sp.
ATGAGTTGATTTATTAGTGATACCTAATCGTTCAATTTGTGCTTACTGTTAATTTTTAAAAGAAACATGATTTTCTATAATGTAATTCTTCAGTCTTTCCATTGCATTTTTTCCAAAACCATGAAGCTGCATAATTTCTTCTTCAGAATAATTTGATAATTTTTCTAAAGAATCTATTTTCTCTTTCTCCAAAGCTCTTCTTGCAGGTATAGCGATAACCCCCTGCAAAAAGTTTCCTTGTGCAACATGGCTCACTGCGCAAATGGAACTTAAGCATTTTGCCATTATTACTAAATTGATCATGGACTTAAACAAATATTAATTAATGGGTTTCAACATATTTATGAAAATTATTCAGAATAGCATACCAACCGTCTCTCTGCATTTCTATTGGGTTTTGCTTCTCGGGATCGAAATTTATTCTGACTTTCGTTGTATTTTCATCAATTTTATCAAAATTTACGTCTACATTTCTACCATCTTCCATATGGTATTTTATTCTTTCATTCGGGATTACCTCATCATAAATTCCTTCAAAATCGAATCCGAAACTTCCGTCTTTCGCCTCCATTCTATTTTTGAATTTCCCGCCTACTCTCAAGTCGTTTTCAGAACTTGGGCATTGCCATGTCTCGTGGGCAAAATTCCATTTTGTAATATGCTTTGGGGTGTTGTAGTAATCCCAAACTTTTTGTACTGGTGCTAAAATCGTTATGTCAATGTTAATAGGTTCCATATAATTATTTTTAGTGGTATAAAAGGGCAACCAAAAGATTCGGTTACCCCATTTTTATAATTTAGTTTAAATATAAGATTATTTTGTGTATTCTTCGTTATAATTCACCATCCAATGAACGCCATATTTATCCTGGAAACTTCCGAAATAGTCTCCCCAAAACTGGTCTTCAATCGGCATTTCGATGTTTCCGCCTTCCGAAAGCCCTTTAAAAAGCCGATCTGCTTCTTCTCTGGATTCCGGGAAAATTGAAACATAATTGTTATTTCCAACATTAAGGTTTTGCCCGAAACTTGGAACAATGTCGGATGCCATCAACAAGTCGTTCCCGATAGGAAGCGCGATGTGCATTACTCTGTTTTTCTCTTCGTCTGATAAGTTTTCAGTTCCGGGAGCATTGCCCATTTTATGAATTTCACCTAAAAATTCACCACCGAAAACGGATTTGTAAAAGTTGAAAGCTTCTTCCGCTTTCCCATCAAAATTTAAGTACGGATTTAATTTAGCCATGATTTCTATTTTTTATATTAATATTTTTTGGTTTAAAACACTAATGATTAATTTTTTACACGAATAAACACAATCAATATTAGTGGTAATTGTGAAAACATTCATGTATTTTGTGTTTGAATTTTAAATTAATTATTTAAAAATTTCTCTACCTCACTCACTGTAAAATCAATCAATTTTTCATCAATATTTCCTCCAAAATCTGCCATCATGTAAGAACCGTGAGTTGCCGGAAGAATCATTAACTGTGAGCCTTCCACCAAGCGCCACATCTCAACAACATGTTCCGGTTTCATTACATCTTTATCACCTGAAATAAATAATGTCGGAGATTGTATCCCTTTCAAAATATCTTCACTCCAGTCTTGAAAAGTCTGCATTCTTTTGCTGTCTTTATCGAACATATTTTCAAGTTTCGAAAAATCCGGATTTAGGTTTAAAAAATTAATTTTCAAAGGTTCAGGCATTGAATCTAAAGTTGCTTCCATCATACTTTCGAAAAAGCCGTCCATCATCCCGTTTCTTTTGTAAAATGCTGATGCAACAATTAATTTATCAACCATTTCAGGAAAAAGGTGAGCAATCTGCATCACGGTATTTCCTCCATTGCTAAAGCCCCAAAATAAAGCTTTTTCGATATTTATTTCTTTCAAAAGAGCCGCAATATCGCGAGCATCCTGCTCAAAAGTTTCAGGAATATCCCGGTGCTCCGACATTCCGTGATTTTGAAGATCTATTCCGATTAATTGAAATTTATCTTTCAGTCTTGAGATAACTTCTTTATAATCAAACAAAATTGATGAGCCTCCGCCGTGAATCAAAACCAGGGGCTTTCCGGAACCATAGATTTCGTAGTACATCTTGATTCCGTTGACCTGCTTATAACCTTTTTCAACAGGATTCATCAATTAATATTTTAAATCTTTATCAAAATCGTATTTCATTCCTTCATAACCGAG
>CBFGVN010000592.1:0-2193 GCA_965651845.1 uncultured Chryseobacterium sp.
AAATTCTAATTTCCGGATGATGTAATGAGTAATTAAACCTGGCTCCGAATTTAAAATTCGGAGCCAGGTTTTTTCTAATCAGGATTTTGAATAAGATTGGGCTGAATCTGTATTTGCTGTTCCGGAATGTATTCTACAATTCTATTACTAGTATAAGGTACTGTATAGAAAGGATTTGATCCATTGAGATGCGAACCTGGATATTGTCTGTTCATATCCAATTTGTTTCTGAATATATCAAATTTTCTTTGCCCTTCAAAAGCGAGTTCCAATCTTCTTTCATCAAGAACGACATTGAGAAGAGTTTGTCCCGCAGGAACAGACGAATAGGTTGGAATTCCTGCTCTGGTTCTTATTACGTTTACATCAGCTAATGCAGAAGTTGAATTTCCTTTTTTAGCATACGCTTCAGCTCTGTTCAGATACATTTCTGCCAGTCTTACAATCACTGGAGACCATAATTGTGCGATACCTTCTTGCTGAGAGCATTTATAGACGAAAAATTTGGGATATCCATTTCTTTTATCCATATCAAAGTCTGAATAGACATACGTTTTTCCGCCTGTTGAATTATTAAAATAATAATTTGTTTTAAAGGGAGTTACTTCTGTAAAAACTTGATAATTCACGCCATTCATTGTGAAATAGGTATTTCCTCCTTGGATGAAAGTCGGCTGGAATTTGTAGTTGTAGTTTGCACCTCCCGCGGAGTTGGTTTCTTGTTGTACCCAATAAACAACCGGAACTTGAGAAGTGGTATATTTAGGAACAATAAATTTTAATCTTGCATCTTCCGGATGCTGGTTGATAAGATCCAGATAAGTGGATGAAGCATACATTTCTCCCCAGCCAACGCCTTGGATATTGGCGTACATGGATCCTACAGTAGACCAACCGTCAGCATAATCGCCATCTTTATTATATTTAAAAGCAAAAATGGTTTCCGTATTGCTTTCAGGTACTTTGGTGGAATAAGAGGGTAGATCTGTTTTAGATAAAAGCATATATTTTCCTGAATTGATCACTTTATCAGCATATTCAATGGCTTTATCATTATTTTCCATATATAAATATACTCTGGAAAGTAGCGCTTCAGCAGCTAGTTTGGATGCATAAATATTGGATTTGTCAATATTCATGAGTAGTTCTGCTTTTTTTAAATCACTTACTATTTGATCATATACTGCGCCGACAGTTGCTCTTGGAGGTATGTCATTTATATTATCAGATATTTTCAATGGAACTCCCAGATTTTCAGTTCCTTGATTGTAAGGCCTTCCAAACATATTAACTAAAGAAAAGTAGACATATGCTCTTAAAAAATAATTTTCTCCAAGTAATTGGTCTGTTGTTGCATCTGTTCCTTCAGCGAATTTTGCGATCGCTCTGTTGCAGCCTACAATAGCCTTGTAGCCGGAATTCCAAGTTATGTTGGTACGAACATTATTTTTAATATTTCTATAATTATAATAATAGAAAAAATTATCTGATGTTACCCCACTTATGTTCACATTATCACCACTGTATTCATTAAATCTATAGAGATTATTAAAAAATCCTCCGCCATTGGCATCTCCTTTTAGAAGAGCGTAGTTTCCTATCGTGATGGTTTGCAGCCCTGTAGCATCTGCCAAGATGACGTCTGATTCTTTAGAGTCATACGGAGACAGATCTGTGTTGCATGAGACGAAAGATAAAGCTATTAATGATATAAGTATTTTTTTCATAATTTTTTTTTTAAAAAGAAAAGTTAAAGCCTAAAGAAAATCTTCTAGGAATAGGATAAATTCCTCCCGCAGTACCGGAATATGTAGTTCCATTATCTGGTGGACCAACTTCAGGATCGACTCCTGAAAATTTGGTAATAGTGAATAAATTTTCACCCATAATGAAAATGCTGGCTGTATTTACGTTCAATTTTTCTATTAAAGATTTCGGAAAATTATACCCTAATCTAATGGATCTTAGCTTCACAAAACTAGCATCCTCTAGGTAACGGGATGAGGTGTTATTTGTTAAATTATTATTATCATATAATGCCACAGGATGGGTAGCAATATCACCGGGTTTTTCCCATCTGTTCCATCCATTTTGCAACACCATGTGGTTGTAGTCGGGATATGCACCATCAGAATCAAAAAATGATCTGTAAAACTTATAGATTTGAACAACTTGTGATAAGAAGACATTGTC
>CBFGVN010000593.1:0-2192 GCA_965651845.1 uncultured Chryseobacterium sp.
ACTGAAAAGTCAGCGGTAAAGCTGACTTTTTGTTTTTTCTACAATAGAATTACACCTTCTATTTTGGCGACTTCTTTATAAATATTTACCACCTGATTGGCATCCAAAACAAATGCATTGATATTGCAGGCTGTATATTTTCCGTTTTTACTTTCACGGTTTCCTAATGTAAATTTAATACCGTCAAAAACCCTATAAATTTCTGTAAGTTTTGACTGATCCGTCGGAATGATAAATTTAAATAAATAATCTTCCGGAAAATCGTGATGATCTTCCAGTTTTTCCCTCAAAGAATTATAAAAATCTTCCGGGCTTGCATGTTGATTTCCTTGTAATATATCCATCTACAAATTTTAAATATATATATATAAATATAACGAAAATTTTTCTATTTTCCAAGCGGCCCCAAAAGCGCATTGGAGTTTTGCTGTTCGTAATCTTCGATAATATTAAACAATCCGTTCACCAGTTGTTCGGAAGCGAGCTGGCTTAAACCGCCGGCATTTACCGAGTTGTTATTTCCTCCTAAAAGGCTCCCTAATAAATTACTTCCCGACAGAGCTGTATTGATGCTTTTTACGATACCGTATTTATTCAATTGCTCATCCACTTTCGGGCTGATTGCGGCGATAAGCTGCTGAGAGGTTTTCTCTTTCAGAATCTGAGTGGCAGTTCCTTTTTCTCCCTGGATGATTCTTGTAACATCCTGCGCATTTAAGCTGTTTACGGCATTTACCAAAATAGGCTTCGAAATATTAATAGTGTACACTGCGGCATCGGCAATATAGGCTCTTTCTTTCGCCACCAGGGAAGGAGCAACTTTCTCCAGCATGGAATTGATATCCCTCAACTGTTTAGGTAACGCTTTATCTACCATATTATTTTGCAGGAATGCTTCTCTGTTGCTGTAAATATTGACTCCCTTATCAATTCCGTTTAGCAGGAATTTTTTAATAATTGACAAACCCAGATCCGTCGTAGCAAGAGTTGTACATGATTGTACCATCGTATTAATAAAAGCTCCTGTTCCTATTACCAAGGCAGCAGCAATGATGTATTTTTTCATTGATATTGATTAGACGTTTATCGTTTCAAATAATGAACCAAATTTAACCACAAATATTATTTTAACAAAATATTTAAAAGATTCGGGCTTTATTGGGCGATTTTACTGAGGATTACTGGAAAAATCGATTGCATTTTTTTATTTAAAATATAATTAACATTAATGAAATACTGTTAAAATCTTTCTCCTATTATTTTTTTATTTATTAAGTTGTGTTTTTATAGAATTTTTAAGAAAAATTAACTATATTACATATAATTTTATAATTTTGGCTAATGTCTTTTTTTGAGAAATAAAAATAGCTGAAGAAAAGGCATACGACAGGAGGCTTACCGGGCCTGTTATAAAAATTGATTGTACGAATAAAATTAAACTATATGAAACAAAGTGATTTAAAGTATTCATGTCTCATTGCTGTTTTATACTTTGGTATGAACGTCAATGCGCAGATTACGCCTAAAGATTCTACTACTAAAGAGCAGAAGATCGAAGAGGTGGTACTTATTGGATATGGTACACAGAAGAAAGAGAATGTAACGGGGAGTATTGGTGTTGTTTCTGCAAAAGATCTTGCAGATAAGCCTAATTCAAACCCAATGAGTTCTATACAAGGTAAACTTGCTGGTGTAAATATTGTGAATGCAGGTTCACCAGGAACTTCACCTAGAGTTGATATTAGAGGTGTAGGATCTTTATCTGGTAATACAGTTTTCATTGTTGACGGAACTATTACAACAGACATTTCTTTTCTAAACCCACAGGATATAGAATCGATGAGTGTCTTGAAAGATCCGTCAAGTTTAGCTATTTTTGGAGCTCAGGCTGCAAATGGGGCTGTAATTATTAAGACCAAAACAGGAAAAGGTAAACCTGTATATAATTTTAATTCTTATTTGGGATTTAAAAAAGTTACCAATGTTCCTAAAATGCTTAATTCTGATCAATATATTGAGCTCTATAATGAAAAGCTTATTAATGATACAGGATCTAGTGCAGGATCAATATCTAGAGATCAATTTCCTGCTGATACAAATTGGTTTGATGAAATCTTTAGAAAAACAAGTATAATCAATTCTAATGATTTTTCAGCTTCCGGAAGCATTGGAAAACTGAATTATTATGGAAG
>CBFGVN010000594.1:0-2184 GCA_965651845.1 uncultured Chryseobacterium sp.
AATGCTTTAAAAAATATTTTTACATGAAATAAATACTAATGATAGCATCAGTAAAAAACTAATAAAACTCAAAAAACAATGAAAAACAAAATTATTCTACTTTTTTTCCTCATCATTTTCGGTTTATCTTTCGCTCAGGTAGGAGTGGGAAATGCAAACCCAAAAGTGAATATGGATGCAAGAGCAGCTGCTGGAAATTCCGCTATCGCTTTTGGAAATACCAATCAATCTGCCACTGCTGCCGGAGCAGGAGCCATGAAATATGACAGCACTACAAAATTAAAATTAGGTTCTGCTCATTGCTTTGGTTGCAGTAGTAATAGCTACACAATCGACCAAGGAGTATTTTCGATCTCAGTAGCAGGGTGTTTTGTAACAATATTTCCTCTTATTTTTTATCATTAAAAATATAATATTTAGATAAAGTCATTTTATTTTAATTCCTTAATTTTAGTTAGGTTATTCGAAGTCTGTTCTTTGAGCAGGCTTTTATATATATAGTTCGGGTTTTATTTTAATCTTGACAATTAGTAATAAAAAACTATCTTTTATAGTTGAAAACTCTACATTCATTAACTTTTAAAAATACTTTTACTGAAACTCTTAAATCTTACCGTTTGAATTGGTTGCCCTCGCCATTTGCCCTACACCGTCAGCAACTTTATCCATCTCTTTCAAATGCAATCTAGCTTTACAATGTCCGATCACTTTTTTATAATAAGTTGCAAATATTTTTAAAGCTGATTCTTCTAAAGCAACCGCTTCCTACAGTTATTCAGGAGCGTTTTTTTTTAAAGCTCTTTTTCTTTCCTCAGCTTTTCAACATATGTATTAAATTCTGTTTCAGAGACTTCTTTCACATTTTACAAACGTGGAAATAAAAAAAACCGTCTCGGTGATTACAAGACGGCTTAATATTTATTTAAACATTTACAGGATCAAAAAAACCATCCTGATCTTCTTCTAATTGTAACAACTTATTTTTGTCTTTTTTATATAATTCAATATTTTCTTCTACAGAAATAGCCGTCATCATTTTATACATCTGAAGAGTATTCTTTTCTATAATAATAGGTCCATTGCCTATAAGCACATTGGATAAATCTTCCTTAACATCTTTTACCTGCCAATAAAACACCCATCCAAAAGGATATTCTTCAGTAAGATGATCATAAACAATTACATCTGGTTCTCCTCTTTCATTCCATATTATTAAATTGTTTTGATAATCTACAAATCGTTGCATTTTTGCTCTGGCTTGTTCTTTTGTATACATAATAATTTCTTTTAATTTGTTGGTAAAAATTTATATTGATCATAGACTAATTTAGCTCGTTTTCCTGTTTGTCCATCTAAATATTTAATTACTCCTTTTTCATTAACCACATTGAAGACGTGTCCTATATCAGCTCCTTTTTTATATCCAAAAACAACCCCTCTTTTACCTGGTTTTAAATCTTTAACCAAATCATTTAAATTAGCTGTCCAGTCTGAAAATTTAGCACCAAATTCTGTTTCTAAAACTATAGGTTTTGTTCCTTCGTCGAAAGAAGCATAATTTTCCCATTTTCCATTTTTAAACCTTTTTTGAATAGTGTATGGCAATGCAGATGCTGGTCTTCCTGCCAACGTTGCATCTGTAGCAATAGCACAGTTTGCGCAATTATACTTTCCTTCTTTTAAATTTATTTTCCAAATAGAAGATAGCTTTTTATTTGTTCCGCCAATTAACACTTCTTCCAATTGCCGTTCTGTCTTATAGAAATTGCTTTTTAAAAAAGTTCCAGTTTCTTTTTCAGATGTTATAGCTGCTAGTTCATCTTTGTAATAAATTTCGTAAAGGTCGCTTCCTGCTTTTTTTACTGAAATATTTCTCTTACCTAATTGTTCTATAATATACTCTAAATTGGCATCTGTTCCTAAAAACGGTTTTAACAATTTCTTGAGTAGCCCGTTTTTCTCACCCACCAAAGTTACTTCCTCTATTACATTAACTGCATTTCTTGCCTGGTAAGCTTCCAGCTCTATTATTAGTTTCTCCAGCTGTTCTGTAAAAATACGGTAATTTCCTTTAACGTTTTTAAGGTTTTTCAGATTTTCCAAAAGCGTAGGCCCGTGGGTAAGAATTCCTTCCATTACTACCACACTCATTATACCTGCTCCCACGAGAGCATAAATTAGATC
>CBFGVN010000595.1:0-2180 GCA_965651845.1 uncultured Chryseobacterium sp.
TACCCTTAATACAAGCTACCAGTCCTCTGAATTAGAGTATGTATTGAGTCATTCTGATACAGCAGCGCTATTTTTCATTGATGAATTTAAAAGCACTTCTTATACGTCTATTATCACCAACATTGAACATAATCTTCCCAAACTAAAACATCTTATAAACTTAAGTGGATCAAGCGAACATACTTCTTGGAACGAGTTCTTAATGAGTAGCTCAATGGTATCGGATGAGATTCTCGATAAGTATGAGCAATCCTTACATATCCATGAAGTTATCAATATGCAATATACTTCCGGAACAACAGGTTTTCCAAAAGGAGTTATGCTAAGTCACCATAATATAGTAAACACCGGCTTTTTAGTTGCTCAATCTATGAAACTGACTAACGAAGACCGCTTATGCATCCCAGTTCCTTTCTTTCATTGCTTTGGATGTGTGCTGGGTGTTCTAGCATGCGTATCTGTAGGTGCTACTATGCTACCGATTATTGAATTTCAACCTGCCTCTGTTTTACGCACCGTGGAGAAAGAAAAATGTACAGCTCTTCACGGTGTACCCACTATGTTTATTGCGGAATTAAATGCACTTGAGTTTGATCAATATGATTTATCTACTCTTCGCACAGGAATCATGGCTGGTTCTAATTGTCCAGCAGAAGTAATGAAGCGAGTCATATATGACATGGGCATCAGTGAAATTACCATCGCCTATGGTCAAACCGAGACATCTCCTGTAATCACCCAAACAACTCCAACTGATTCTATCGAGCGGCGAGTACAAACGGTTGGCAAAGTTCATAATCATGTACAGATTCAAATTATTAATCCAGTTACAGGTACACAAGCTTCTTTAGGAGAACAAGGAGAACTTTGTACAAAAGGATATTTAACAATGAAAGGGTATTATAAAATGCCGGAAGAAACAGAAAAAACAATTGTAGAAGGTTGGCTACATACAGGAGATTTAGCTACCATCGATAAAGATGGCTATGTAAAAATTACAGGCCGTCTAAAAGATATGATTATTAGAGGCGGAGAAAATATTTACCCAAGAGAAATTGAAGAGTTTTTATATAGAATACCCGAGGTAGAAGATGTGCAAATTGTCGGTATTCCTGATCCAAAGTATGGAGAACGAGTTGCTGCATGCATTAAACTCAAGCAACATTCTTTTCTTACCGCTCAAGAAATCAAAGACTTTTGCAAAGGTAAGCTTGCTCATTTCAAAATTCCGGAACATATTTATTTTATAGACGACTTTCCCATGACGGCATCCGGCAAGATTCAAAAATATAAATTAAAAGAAAAGATTGTAGCGCTTTATAAATAATCAGATTTTTTCAAATTCCACCTGTCATTATGAAGAAAAGTTTACTATACTGATACATATCTGTTTTTCTTCTTTCATACAGATATAAACAACAATGTCTATTGAAATAGGTGAAAATAATGGAAAATGAAATGTTGCTCAAATTAGGTATTTCTGCTGTACTTGGTCTTATTATTGGAATTGAAAGGGAACTAAAACGAAAGCCTGTTGGTTTAAAAACATCTCTCGTAATTTCCATTATTAGCTGCTTACTCACGATTGTTTCGATTGAGTCTTCTCAAATTTTTAATAAAGGTGATCATATCACAATGGACCCGCTTCGTCTGGCTGCTCAAATTGTTTCTGGAATTGGTTTTTTAGGAGCGGGTGTTATTTTACGAAAAGAAAATGACAGCATCTCAGGGCTTACAACAGCGGCTATTATCTGGGGAGCAGCAGGTATAGGCATTGCGGTGGGTGCAGGGTTTTATCCTGAAGCTATTACCGGAGTCGTACTGCTCATCATCAGCGTTGAACTTCTTCCCTTCCTTATTACTATTTTGGGGCCTAGGCAACTGCGCGAGAAAGAGCTTATTCTTCAACTCAAGCTGGCGGATAAGCACAATATCTTTGATACAACTAATAGCATTAGAGAAAAGAATATTACAATTAAAAATATTCGAATCAAAGATTTAGACACCAATGAATTATATATACGTATGAAAGTGTCAGTTAATAATCAGCGTCCTACTACAGAAGTGTATTACGAGATTCAAAAAATCAGCGGTATTCGTAGCATTGAAGTTGAAAATGTATAAATAAAAAACGGCCAATTGGCCGTTTTTTTATTTATATTTTTCAATCTGTTGTAAAA
>CBFGVN010000596.1:0-2177 GCA_965651845.1 uncultured Chryseobacterium sp.
AAATCAAATTCGAAGAATATAATCTGCTCATATTGAAGTTGAAGAATTTCTTTTCCATCCTCAATCACGGTTTCAATCCATAAACGGAAGTCTACTTCAACGGTAGGAACAAAGCGATTAACAAAAGGAACATTTAAAATTCCACCCTGTGCTCCTGTTTTCATTTTTGATGATAACTGGACAAGAACATAATTGGCAACATTTTGTCCACTCAAAGTATCTCTTAATCTCATATCCGGTCTTACGCAATAAGGATATAATTCATCCGCCAATATTCTCTGCGTATAAATTTTATTTGAACCGGGATCATTTTGATCAGTTAATGTTTCATGAACCCAGGCCGGAGCTGGTTCGTCAAGGTTAATAGGATTGGTAACACTTGCACCCGCGCCTCCCATTGTGGGAGAAATCGAAAGATGATCCGGCTGCCAGGTTGCATTTCCATAAGGGAATTGTGGAGCGCCATTAATTAAATAATTAGAACCGCTTGGTGCAATATCTCCTAGCAAAGTAATCGTGCTGCCATGAGGAATAACACCGCTTCTTGAGATCGAATAGTCAGGGATAAAATAGGGTCCTGTGATACCATCAAGAGGCTTGATTTCCTGTGCGGGAATGATTTCGAAATATTCCTGTCCTTCTTTTAATTGGCTTAAAAGAATGTAGGAAGAATTTCCGTTTTCGTCCCTTACCTCAACCAGTGGTTCGTTTCTGTATTCTCCTTTATATCCGTAATTTTTATAATCTTCCTCAGAGAAAGCATGAATTCCACGGTCTCTTTTGATGGTTTCTTCCGTTGCAGCATAATTGTAGACATCACTTAGCCAAAGGTACATTCCGTTTTCTTCATGAATGCCTGCATATTGTAATTCTGATTGTCCTTCTACTTTATTTACACTTTTAATGGTTTGATCATACTTTAATGCCCCGCAAAATAATTCGCTGGCACCACCACGATTACGGACACCTCCGGGAACGATTTCGAATGTTAGTTTTTCGATATACTCCTCAGTATCAAAGCTGAATTTACCGGGAATTGTTCCTGGATTCGTGCCTGGAGAAGGCATAATTGTCGTATGTATTCCGCTTCCTAATGAGGGTCTGGTTATGTTTTTGTTGTAATTGGCATTGTAGCTTACCCATGTTCCTTCCAGTGCAGCCAAAATACCATAATCAACGTTATCTGCAATTTCCTGCAAATTTTCTTCTCTGAAAGGTCTTACAGGATCATCGATCAAAAGTTTCGAGTATCCGTCCATAAGGTTTGCCAGATACCCTTTCTGATCCTGAACCGGAGTTCTTAAAAGTTGGCTGTCTTTTTCAAGACTTTCTTTTTTTCTTTTTAGCATGGTTTTAGTTTTTAATGATTATTAGTTAATATAAGCTTAACCACAAAAGATTAAGACAGCAGTTATTTTGATAAGTCCTTAAAAATCTTTGATTTTTTTCGGTGAACTTTTAAACTCTAAATAAGTCGATAAAACTTTTGTCTCTTTTGTGGTTAAATAAAATTTGAATAAATTTAATTCGTAGGATATTCGAAAGTAGGTCCTGCATTTTGAGATGCGTTCAATGGCTGGCTCATCAGCCCGATCGCTTGCTCTTTCAACGCATACATGTACATGATCGATTTTTCCAGTTCTTTGGCATTGCCTTCTACAGCGGCCTGAATCGCATCCAGTAAGTTTTTATAAGTTTGGTTGAATGCTTTTCCCTGCGCATACAATTGCGGATTCGACTGATAATCTGCCATTTTCGGATTAGGTTTCATCGGGTAGGCTGCGCTCCAGTCTACGGGTAATGGTTTTCCGGTTGGCGGTGTTGTTACGGGCATCATTCCGTTTTCATCCATAAATGGTTCATAATTTCCTCCCACATAAAAATGTTCATGGAAAACTTCCTTAAATCTGAAATAATGTGCCAATTCTGCCCCTTCTTCAAACTGAGACGGAT
Source organism: uncultured Chryseobacterium sp. (assembly GCA_965651845.1). Classification (GTDB taxonomy): domain Bacteria; phylum Bacteroidota; class Bacteroidia; order Flavobacteriales; family Weeksellaceae; genus Chryseobacterium. The sequence continues at coordinate 1,954 of CBFGVN010000596.1, forward strand.
CTACATCAAAAATAGAATCATCCGCACCTTCACCCTGACCTTTAATTTCCTGGAAAACCAAAATCACACCCATTAAATCTTCAACGAAATGTAATTTTCCGCCGCTTCCGTAGTATTGTTCCGGGCGGATTTGTTTAGCAGGATCCCCAGTGAAAATTCCGCCTTTGTTTAATTCTTCAAAATTTTGAGGCAGTTTCCCATTCGCTTTGTAATAAGCAATGATT
>CBFGVN010000597.1:0-2159 GCA_965651845.1 uncultured Chryseobacterium sp.
TTTTTTGAAATTTAATTTTTTTGTTTTAAAAAATTCATTGATTAACCAGAAAATAGAAATTAATCCCACCCCGAATAAAAGCCTTTCCGCAAAAGCAGTCGAGTATACTCCATATCCGTTAAAATCACTGTAAACACCTTTGAAATCTGAAAAAATTCTTAATAGAGGATAAGATATAATTTTTTTTGAAACAGGTCCGGTTAATAAAAATAAGCATAAAACAGATATTCCCAAAGCAATAAATCTGTTTTTAATATTATCATTAATTAAAAGAATGAAAGCAGAAAAAATCATTAACGGGAATGTGTTAAAAAGAAATGTTCCCAAATAAGCCCTCCAGTCGATGTGGACATAGCTGTACGAGAATTGGAAAATTAATCCTTCAGCAATTAAAATTCCTGTGAAAAAAAATAATAAAATGCTGACGGAAATCCAATGTCCCATCAATTTATTTTTTGAAAAGAAAGTACTTTTTTCAATCAATATAAACCCTGATGATGAGCTTCGCCAATAGAGGTCGTTAATGAAATAAGTCACAATAAGCAACCCAAGCAAATGGAAATTTTCGGAAATGGTTGAAGCCATTAATCCGGAGCTTGCATACTTTTGAGGAATCCGAATTCCTTTTTCAATTTCAGCATACATTTCCATGCCTACAAAAAACAGAAGAAGTATAGAAACAGCAATGACAGCAACACTTTTGAACAGATAAATTAAATCAATTCTGGCAAACGAGAAGATAGATTTCAAAGCTGTAAAATTTCCGAAATCTAAAACGGCTGTAGTGTAATTTTTAAAATTTATTTTTGAATTTGTAGAACTAATTTCAACTTTATTTTTTACGTTTTTACTTGAAATTTTATGGAAAGAAAACAATTGATAAGAGAGTAGGAGAAATATTCCTGAGGTAATAATGAATATTGTTCTGTTTATCAGTAAATATCCGAAAATTGATACAGTAGAATTATTTTTTTGCTGAATGGTGAAATCTTTTGCATCGAAAAAATAGGATGAAATTCCAAAAGGGTCGATCAGGGCGGATAATTGTTGTGCTTCCAGAGACTGAGGTAGACTTCCGGCCATGAAAGGAGAATTTGAAAATAGTAAAACCACCATGTACAGAACGTAAAGTAATAATCCGCCGACAACGGTTAATAGTTTTCTCTTGGTCGTCAATGAAATAAAAAACAGAAAACTGCAAACCAAAAAACAATTGATAAAACCGAAAATAAACAAAGGATAAATATAATACCAGAGATTGAAGTAGGGCTGAATTTCACTGCCTGTTCTTGTATTTTGGCCGATCAGAAATCCCAACATCAAAAATGAAAAAGTTAAAAACGTTTGCAAGAAAAACGTTAAAAATTTTCCTTTTAAATAACTCCATTTTGATAAAGGAAAAGAGAAAATAATCCCATCAAATTTTGAATCCCAATCTTTAAAAAGTTGCTGAATGGCAAAAATTATAGCGAAAAAAATAATAGATAAACTCAACATTCCTGTCATGAACCCTATTGTATAGGGTGAGTTTAAATAAATTCCTTCACCAACGGAAAGATTGAATTTATTTCCGCAAAAGATTCCTGCTAATATTAAGATTATGGTAATAAGATAACTAAGCCAATGCTTTGCGCTGCGTTTGGCTTCGAATAAAAATATGGTGTTCATGATTATGATTTTTGAGAGAGTGAATGAAAGTAAACGTGCTCCAGTAAAGGATTTACGGCTGTAAAATCTTTCGGAATTTCCGGTGAAAAAGTAGTAATGTATAATTCTCTTTCAATCAGCTGCTGACTGATAATCTGGTGATTGGACAGGTAATTTTCAAGTTCATCTTTGTGAATGGGTCTTGACCAGATTTTATTATCCAGTTCGGCGATCAGCTCGTTGGGTTTTCCTTTTTTTAGGATTTGTCCTTTGTCCATAATCGCCATTTCCGAGCATAAATTTCGGACATCTTCTACCAAATGCGTCGAAAGAATCACAATGACATCCTTGCTGATGTCGTTGAGCAGGGAGTTGAAGCGATTTCTTTCTTCAGGATCCAGGCCGGCGGTCGGTTCATCGACAATAATAATTTTTGGACTTCCTAATAAAGCCTGTGCAACACCGAAACGCTGTTTCATGCCGCCCGAAAAAGTATGGACTTCTTTATTCCT
>CBFGVN010000598.1:0-2158 GCA_965651845.1 uncultured Chryseobacterium sp.
TCTCTGGGACGGAGATGTCCTTTATCATTACGCAATTTGCGGATTACTACTGCTACCGTTCCGTTCCATTAAAAGCAGATATTTAATCCTGATTATTTCTTTTTTGGCTGTTTTTCCACTTAGTAACTCCCGTGAAATGGCCTTAAAACGTAAAGCCGAAGAACAAAATTATTTAAAAGCACTACATACTCCCAAATCAAAAAGAACGGAGGAGGAGACCAAAAATATAGAAACCTGGAAAAAAGTAATTACAAAAAAGTTGCCTGATACGACCTATGCAGAGCCTCATAAAAAAACTTTCTGGCAAGGAATTCAAGATTCTTACGGGCATATCAGTGTTCATAAAGGTGAGTTTTATTATCCTTCTTTAGTATTTTCATCTTTAATCGTTATGATGGTAGGAATGATTTTATTCCGGTTGGGTGTATTTTCCGATTATAACTCTGTGAAATACTATTGGAGTATCAGCATTTTGATTTTTATAACAGGTCTGATCATCAACTATTTTAAATATTACCACTGGACATATGAATATTATAAACCTATTACCAATGTATGGGCAGCCTGTTTATTTACTTTTCATAAAGAAATATTAGGAGTGGGATATGTTTTAATGATAAACGGGATATATCAGAAATATCTGACAGGCTTTACAATGAAAATCATTTCAGAAATTGGCAGAACAGCCTTATCAAATTATATTTTTCAGAGCATAGTTCTGGGCGTTCTTTTTTATGGTTATGGCTTAGCATTATTCAATCGGTTTTCAAGATTTGAGCTTTTAGGTATTATTGCAGGAATATGGATTGTTCAGATGGCTCTTACCCGGTTGTGGTTAAAAAAATATAATCAGGGACCTTTAGAATGGGTATGGCGGAAACTTACCTATTATCACTAAGCAGAAAAGTGTAGAATGAATATTTAATCAATATAAAATTAACGATGAAACATATTTTTTTAACCTTTTTGTCTTTGTTACTTCAATGACATATGGGCAAAAATTATCAGATAAAGCTCTGAAAATTGATTCGGTTGTCAATTCAAATTTTCAACGGAATATCTTTAGCGGCAACGTGCTTGTTGCACAAAAAGGAGAGGTGGTATTCAAAAAAAGCTATGGATTAGCCAATCAGGAATGGAATATACAGAACACTACCAATACAAAATTCAGAATTGGTTCAGTAAGTAAACAGTTTACAGCAATGCTTATCATGCAGTTATATCAGGCCGGAAAAATTTCTTTGCAAGCCAATATCAAAACATATTTACCTTGGTTTGATGAGACTACCGGCAGCAAAATTACAATACATCATTTGCTCAGCAATACATCCGGGCTTCTTAATTACACAGATTTTCCCGATTTTCTTTCCCAAACGGCAGTTAAACAATTTGATCCGCTACCGTTTGCAAAAGAATATTTTAAATTTTCTTTGGATTTTAAACCGGGGACTCAATATTTTTATTCAAATACCAATTATTTCCTGTTGGGTCTGATTATTGAAAGTGTAACAGGGAAATCTTACGAACAGGTATTGAGAGAGAATATTCTGGAGCCTGCGAAGATGACTAATTCCGGCATAGATTATTCTGATAAAATTATTCCCAAACGAGCAGACGGATATATTTTTACATTTGACGGATATGTAAATTCAGGCTATATTAATATGGCTTCTTCTACATTTGCATGCGGTGCTTTATTTTCCACTGCTGACGATCTATACCTTTGGAACAAAGCTTTAAATACAACATCTCTGCTATCGGATAAAAATAAAAAGCTGATGTTTACGCCTAACATAGATAACTATGCATATGGATGGATTGTTCGCAATGTAAAAGATTTTATGAAAACAGGGAGAAGTGTGACGCTTCAGGTCCATGGTGGAAGGATCAACGGATTTTTAGCACTAATCTGCAGGATACCTGAAGAAGACATATGAGATGAAAAAAATAATGACGAATAAATCAGCCAATGAAGCTGTAACTTATTATCAGCAACTTAAAAGAACTCAGAAAGCAAAGTATGATTTTGGTAACAGTGCTGATCTTATTAACCTTGCTGATTATTGGCTAGAAAAGGGAAGAATAAATACATTACTAATCTTAAAAAATCTAACGTTATGGAAACTTACAATGTCCTTTTCTACGCAAAAAAAGTCAA
>CBFGVN010000599.1:0-2156 GCA_965651845.1 uncultured Chryseobacterium sp.
TTTTGTCGTTCCGTTTACCTGAACGGCACAGAATTCCAGAAGTTTTTCCGTGAAATCCATCATCCAGTTATAATCCTTGTAAGCTACATAGATTTCCATTGCTGTGAACTCAGGGTTGTGAGTTCTGTCCATCCCTTCATTTCTGAAGTTTTTCGAGAATTCGTAAACTCCGTCAAAACCACCCACGATCAATCTTTTCAGATATAATTCGTTGGCAATTCTTAAATATAATGGAATATCCAAAGCATTATGATGCGTGATAAACGGTTTTGCAGCTGCTCCACCCGGAATTGATTGTAAAATAGGTGTTTCCACTTCAAAATATCCTGCATCATTGAAGAAAGTTCTCATCGCGTTGAACAGTTTTGTTCTTTTCACGAAAATTTCTTTCACCTGAGGATTTACCGTTAAGTCTACATAACGCTGTCTGTATCTCAGTTCCGGATCTGTGAATCCGTCGTGTACTACTCCATTTTCATCAGTTTTTGCCTGAGGAAGCGGGCGTAAAGATTTCGTTAAAAGGGTAAAGTTTTTCACCAAAACTGTCTGCTCGCCAACCTGAGTGGTAAACAATTCACTTTCTACCCCGATAATATCTCCTATATCTAAAAGGTGTTTGTAAACTTCATTATATAAAGTCTTGTCATCACCTGTACAAATTTCATCTCTATTAAAATATACTTGAATTTTACCTTTAGAATCCTGCAGTTCGGCGAAAGAAGCTTTCCCTTGGATTCTTCTTGACATCAATCTACCTGCAATTTTAACCTGTTTATTATCAGCGAAATCCTGTTTTATAGATTCTGTAGTATCTGTAATTACATATTCATCTGCAGGGAACGCGTTGATCCCCATTTCAACCAGCTTATTCAGCTTTTCTCTTCTAATTAATTCTTGTTCTGATAATTGCATTTCTTGTTTTTCTAAAAGCGTACAAATTTAGTGATAATTTATAAAATCTTTGAGGAAAAAAAAATAGATTAATAATTCCTTAGGGCTCAAATGATTATTATGAATTAAAAATTTTTAAAATAATATGAGAGAATTTAAATAAAATATTTATCTTAGCAGCTAAGATATTTACTAACTAAACAAAATGATGACTGAAGAATTCTTACAGCAATTTACAGCAGCCAGCAGACAATATTCTGATTCATCCATCTTTATGCATGAAGCCATTGCAAAAAAAGCAGGGCTTTCCGGTACTGATCATAAATACCTGGGACTTATCCTAAAGTATCCTTCAATAACCGCCGGTGAAATATCAAAACTCACAGGCTTAACTACAGGTGCCGTGACGGGCTTAATTGATCGCTTGGAGAAAAAGAAGCTTTTGAAAAGACAATTCAGCAAAGAAGACCGAAGAAAAGTAATTATTATACCCAATATGGAAAACAGTATGAAACTTCTAAAACCTTTATTTGATGAGCTCCAACAAAAGACCTTACAGCTTATCGCTACTTTTCCCGAAGATGAATTATTGGTGATTAAACGCTATTTTACAGAAGCGGCAATCATCATGCAGGAAACCTCCGACAACCTTAATAAAAGATAATACAATGGAAACTCTCACAACGAATTACCTGACACGCGCAGAAATCTGGCTCTGTGCAACGACTTTAATATACTTTATGATGAACGGAGCTCAAATTTTTGAGACACTGGTTTTCGTACCGAAATGGGCTACATCTCCGCCGGATTTTAAATTATTATTGGATGGAAAAGGGGTTAGCTTAAAAAACTTCTGGATTATTTTTCATTCTCTTCATGAAGTCGTATTTATTCTGGCAATTATTTTCTGCTGGAAAATTGATCCCGTTAAAAACTGGCTTCTAATTCTATTTATTCTTCATATAGCTGTACGGGTCTGGACATTAACTTTTTTTGCTCCCAATATTATACTCTTCCAAAAAATAGCGGAAACACAAGAAATATCAAAGGATTTAATTCGTAAAACTTCACTTTGGCAGATGCTCAATTATGTAAGGGTTGGTATTTTTACTGCCATCTCACTTGGATTAATTCCTTTATGCATCAAACTGTTCAGTTTACGCCAATAGAAATAAAGCCTCACAAAATCAATTTGTAAGGCTTTTTTAGTTTAAATAAATATATTGTAAAATTTATTTTTTCTTTAGCTTCAAAATATATTCCAC
>CBFGVN010000600.1:0-2139 GCA_965651845.1 uncultured Chryseobacterium sp.
TTTGAATAAAATTTCCTTTCTCTTCTTTGAAATAATAAGTGAAACTTTTCGTGTAAGCTGATGCCACCGAATCTGCAGCTTTCTCAGTGATAAAAGGTATTTGCTTTAAATAATTAAAAATGAGAGAAAAATAGTTTCCCCCATTATTTTCCTGATACAGAGAAACGGCAATTGCAGTACAAAATGGCAATATCAGAAATACTATCAGTTTTTTTAAAATATCCGCTGAAAATATGTTTTTAAATGAAAATTTTTCAATCCCAATTTCTGTCACCACGATTGCAAAACAACTTACCGGGAGCATCAAAAAGAATGAAACTTCATGCACCAAAATACAAATCACCGCTACAACCGATGATAAAAGGATTTTCTTTTGTTTGATTAAATAAATGACTAAAATCGTCAGTAAGAAAATAACATGATCTAAATATCCGATCAAGTGAGCGGAAAACACTATGTATTGGGAAAGGAAAAAAATCAAAAAGAATAATATCCTGTAAAAGCTATTTTCATGTTTAAATGTTTCTTTTACAGCAATTACAAAAATCAAGGCATACAGCAAAAATAATATCCCAACGGAAAAGATTAATATCGAAAATTCGTTCTTCTCAAAAATCCATCCGAAAATTTCCCCGGCCAGTCCTCTTTTGATAAATCCAAACCTGTAATCCAGCATCCAATGTGCTTCTGACCAGTCATTTGGAAACCTTACCGTTTTTAAAACACTAAAAATAAGCGCATAAAGATAAAGCAATATCAAAAGAACTTTCCGGTTCATAGACTAGATCGTCATTGAGAAAATTCTCGTTTCCGGTTTATTTCTCATCATTCTAAGATCGAAAACCATCGCCACATTTCTTGTGAACGCTCTTCCTTTTTCTGTAATTTTTATCTGATTATCATTAATTTCCACCAACTCGTCTCTTTCCATTTCCTGCAGCATTTCAAATGCATTTTCTAATTCAGGAAAAGAATTATTCACGTCAAAAGTGGTTTCCAGCTGACACATTAAATTCAAAATATGCCTTCTTACAATTAGGTCTTCTTCATTCAGAATATGACCTTTCACTACAGGAATTTCGCCTTCTTCCACCATATTCTGATATTCTTCCACCGTTTTTACATTTTGAGCAAAAGCATACCATGAATCTGAAATGGCAGACATCCCCAGACCGACCATCAATTGGGTCTTACTGGAAGTGTAACCCATGAAATTTCTATGTAATTTCTTATGAATTAAAGACTGGTACAAATCATCGTGTTCCAAAGAAAAATGATCCATTCCCACCTCAATATATCCTAAATTTTCAAGTAATTTTTTGCCATCTTCATACAAACGGCGCTTTTCTTCACCACTCGGAAGATCGTTCTCATCAAAACCTCTTTGCCCGACCCCTTTTATCCACGGAACGTGTGCGTAAGAATAGAATGCCAAACGATCTGGCCTCAATTCCATTGTTTTGCGAATGGTATTCTCCATAGCCTCCCAGCTCTGATGCGGAAGTCCGAAAACTAAGTCATGGCTTACTCCTCTGTACCCGATTTCCCTTGCCCATTCCGTTACTTCCTTCACCTTTTCGAAAGGCTGGATTCTGTTGATTGCTTTCTGAACCTTCGGATCATAATCCTGAACCCCGAAACTTACCCTTCTAAAACCTAAATCGTACAATGTCTGAAGGTGTTCTTTTGTGGTATTGTTCGGGTGACCTTCGAAAGAAAATTCCTGATGTTCTGCTATTTCAACCGTTTCGAAAATCCCGGTCAAAAGTTTTTTCAGATTCGTCGGAGAGAAAAACGTAGGAGTTCCTCCCCCTAAATGAAGTTCCTTCAATTTTGGTTTTTCATCAAACAACTGAAGGTACAGCTGCCATTCTTTCAACACACTTTCCAGGTACGGAATTTCAACACTGTGCTGTTTTGTAATACGCTTATGACATGCACAAAACGTACATAAAGCCTCGCAGAAAGGCAGGTGAATATAGATAGAAATCCCCTCTTCTGCATTACTCTCCTTAAAAGTCCTGATCACACTTTGCTTCCACTGCTCCGGTGAGAAAGAAGTTTCATCCCAATACGGAACGGTAGGATAAGAAGTGTAACGAGGTCCGGGAATGTTATATTTATCTATTAAAGAATTCA
>CBFGVN010000601.1:0-2129 GCA_965651845.1 uncultured Chryseobacterium sp.
ACTCTGGATAACCGGAGAATGTATCTTCCAAGAACTTCACATCCCAAAATTTATACTTTAAGATCGAATGATTTTCCTGCGGATGAAAATGTTTTACCTACCGAAAAAGAACAAAAAAAGTTTAAAATAACGGTTCAGCCAACCAATATTAACCATGGAAAAATGGACGATAATGGAAGCAGTGAAGAGAAAAAAACTCTGAATTCCTTTATTGAAGCTTATTTAAATGAAAAATGAAGCTTTAAAACTTATCCACAAAAAAATGTGGATAAGTTGTGAATTTTAACATTTAATTCATTGTTTATATGAAAATAATTCCTACATTTACTATGTAATAATTACTGAAGTGGAAACATATTTTGCTTTTTTCCGTTTTGAAAACGCAATTAAATTTATAAAAATTTAAGCACAGTATTGTCGGCTGTGCTTTTTTATTGTTGTCTAATTAAAAAAATGAGATGTTTTATCTACTGAATCCGTTCCTAAAGAGCGGATTCTTTCATCTCCTTCCTTTTTCAGCTATTTTTCCCGATTAAATTTTTAACTTTATATCCACAATGGCCTCATAGTTCAATGGATAGAATAGAAGTTTCCTAAACTTTAGATCCAGGTTCGATTCCTGGTGGGGCTACAAATGTGAATGGTGAATTGAATTATGAATAGGAAGTTTAATTAAAAGACTGCTTATAGCTCAAAGGCGTCATATTTGTTTTCTTTTTAAATAGTTTATTGAAAGACTGCGAATGCTCAAAGCCCAGCTGATAAGCCACTTCCGAAACTGAAAAATTTGTTGTAGTAAGATATTCCTTTGCCTTTTCGATCAGCTTTTCGTGAATGTGCTGCTGCGCATTTTGGCCGGTAAGATTTCTAAGCATATCACTCAGATAATGAGGAGAAAGATTAAGCTCGGAAGCCAGAAATTCTACGGTGGGAAGCCCTTTTGTTAAGGTTTTCTGCTGGTTGAAATAATCTTCCAGAAGATGCTCCATTTTAGAAAGAAGATCATTATTCACCACTTTTCTGGTAATGAATTGTCTTTTGTAAAAACGATTGCTGTAGTTTAATAAAACTTCAATGTACGAAATGATCACATCCTGACTTATTTCATCAATAGCCGTATTAAGCTCATCATTAATATTATTCAACAATCCTATAATTAAAGTTTTTTCTTTATCGGATAAGTGCAAAGCTTCGTTCGTATCATAAGAAAAGAAGCCATATTTCTTTATATTTTTCGCCAAAGGATAATTCCGTAAAAAATCCTGATGGATAAACAACGTATACCCGTGATATTCGGAATCTTCATCCGTAGAGAGCACCTGATTGGGCGCCGTAAACATCATTCCGCCCTCATTGAAATCATAATATCCCTGTCCATAACCCATCTTTCCGTTCTCGGAAAATTTATAGGAAATTTTGAAAAAACTCAATGTGAAACTTCGGTCGAGATACGTTTTATCTACACTTATTTCCGTATTATCTACCAGACTGATCAGCGGATGAAGCGGCTTCGGCACATTCAGAATCTGATGCAATTCTGAGATGGTTGTGATTTTTAAAGGAGAATTGTCTTTCTTTTCCATAATTTAAAGGTACAAAATTAAGTTATAGAGTTGGAGAGTATTAGTGTTGGAGAGTGATTCCGAAAATTAAAAGATACTTCTCCTACTCTAATACTCTAATACTCTAATACTCTCCAACCCAAAACCGATTAGATAAACTGTTTCCCGAATTGTTCTCTAAAAACTTCCGCACCCATTTCCAAACGCTGTGCATATAGAGCTTTTGCATCTTCTCCTGCTACGTATCTCAATTGTTTTTTGCCGTCTGTTGCAGCTTCGTAGACTACTTCTGCAATAGCTTCCGGCTCAGATGCACCTTCCATCATCGTTTCGGTATTTGAGAACATGGTATCGATCATTTCCTGATATTCAGGTTTTGTTCCTATGTCTAAAGAACGGCTGATAAAATCGGTTTTAATTCCGCCCGGAGAAACGGTTTTTACATCAATTCCGAATTTATTTAATTCAAAAGTAAGACTTTCGCTCCACCCTTCCAGTGCCCATTTTGTAGCATGATAGGTAGAGCCTAACGGAAATGCGATCAGTCCGCCAATAGAAGTGGTTGTA
>CBFGVN010000602.1:0-2127 GCA_965651845.1 uncultured Chryseobacterium sp.
TTATCGTGAACCTGAAAAATTCGAAGTTTCGGGGGAAGCAAGCTTAATCGGAGGAAGATTGACGACCGGGTTTGGTGCCGGAAAAGACAGCGAGGGCAACAAAAAGTTTACAGCTTTATTTTCTGGGAGATACAGAAATACCAATTTGGTTCTGAATACATTAAAAGAGGATACCGATTTCAATCCAAAATACATGGATTTTCAGACGTATCTTAATTATCATTTCAGTCCTAAATTCACCATGTCATTCATAGGATATTATTCTAAGAATGATTATGAAATGATTCCTAAAGAGAGAAGTGTGGATTTCGGATCTCTTAATCAGCCTTTAAATCTTACGGTAAATTATGCTGGTCGTGAAGACGATAAGTATAAAAATATGATGGGAACTTTTTCCATGAATTTTAAGCCATCGGATAAATGGAGATTTACTTTGGATGCTTTTGCTTATCAGAACCGTGAGAGGGAATATTATTCAATTGCATCAGCATATATTTTACAGACTTTTGATCCGATTACGGGAGCTCCGGTGACATCTTATGACACAGGCGGACAAATTGAACATGCGAGAAACGACTTATTTGTAAGAACATACGGGGCGCAGTTCAGAACCCGTTTTTCTCCAAATGTGAATACGGACATTGAATTAGGCTTTAAATATGAAAAAGAAAACCTGAAAGACCTTACCAACGAATGGAAATTGGTAGATTCTGCAGGATATAGCCTTCCACACGAAGAATTTATCGACCCGAGAAACCCCGGTGACCTGAAGTTGATGTACCATATTGCAGGGCAAAATCATATCGAGCCGACAAGAATGTCTGCTTATGCACAATATTCTCAGAAGTTTTTCTGGGGAAGCAACAAAGTATTTGTAAATGCAGGAGCAAGGGTAGCACACTGGAGTTTTAATAATGAAACGATTTTCTCTCCTAGGGCACAGTTTGCGATTAAACCGGATTGGGATACGGATATGTTATTCAGGCTTTCGGGAGGAATCTATTATCAGGCTCCTTTTTATAAGGAAATTAAAGATTTAGACGGTAATTTTAATTCAGATATAAAATCTCAGCGATCCATTCAGGCTATTTTGGCTAATGTTTTTTAGTTTTTTATGTACGACAGGCCATTTAAGCGGACTACAGAGCTTTATTATAAAAAAATGAACGACATTATTCCGTATTACATGGATAATGTAAGGATTCGTTATTCTGGTAAAAACAATGCTTCAGGTTACGCATACGGAATTGATACAAGATTGTTCGGAGAATTTGTTCCGGGTGTAGATTCTTGGTTATCTGCAAGTTATGCCAGAGTTTATGAAAATATTGATGGAAAGGGCGATATCCCAAGACCAACAGATCAAAGGTTCAGATTTGCGATGTTCTATCAGGATTATATGCCGAGATTTCCTCAAATGCGTGTAAATCTTACATTGGTATATGCTATGGGATTGCCGACAGGTGCTCCGGTTCTTACGGATCCATATCAATACCAGAAAACGTTATCTTCATATAAAAGGGTAGATCTGGGGCTTTCTTATGCGTTTATAGATCCTAAAGAAAAGAAAACAGCGTATGGATTCTGGGGTAATTTTGATGAACTGACACTGGGAGTTCAGGTTTTCAATGCTTTCAATATTCGAAATACAGTTGCTAATCAATGGATTACAGATTCTAATACTAATCTGATGTACCCGGTTCCTGTACGTCTTACAGGACGCTTCTTTAATGTGAAGCTTGAATTTAAAATTAAGTAAATAAGTTTGCAGATAGCAGATTTTAGGTAGTAAAATTTGATTTTTGTGGTAAATTTGCGAGAACTAAAATAAAAGTAAAGCTCCTGAAAATCTCAGGAGTTTTATTATTTCCCGAATTTTATAACAACAAAACAAAATTTTATAACACACATACCACATATATTTTTAACTTTGCGATGTAATGAAAAAGATTCTTGCCATATTGTTCTCTGTTTTCTACTTCGGTTTTTCTTCCGGAGCGGTTTTTAGTGTTCATTATTGCATGGAAGAATTCGCTTCTATCAGTCAGAAAGTTGATGACATCTGCAGCAAATGTGGAGTTAAAACAAAAAAAGACTGCTGCAAAACTGAAATCAAAGTTGTAAAAG
>CBFGVN010000603.1:0-2125 GCA_965651845.1 uncultured Chryseobacterium sp.
CAAAAAGCAAAAAAATTATTTCTCTCATCGTTCTTTATATCATCTCTCTATTTTTCTCAGGCTCATAACGTTTCAGAAGGATATCAGAAACCAACAGATCCGTTGGTTGTTCAAAATCTTGAAAACTGGCAGGATCTGAAATTCGGACTGTTTATGCATTGGGGAACCTACAGCCAATGGGGAATTGTGGAGAGTTGGAGTTTATGCCCTGAAGATGAATCGTGGACGCAAAGAAAATCTGAACACGGAAAATCTTACTACGAATATGTTAAGAACTATGAAAATCTTCAGACGACTTTTAATCCGACACAATTTAATCCTCAAAAATGGGCAGATACCGTAAAAAAGGCCGGAATGAAGTATGTAGTGTTTACAACCAAGCATCATGATGGTTTTGCCATGTTTGATACCCAACAATCTGATTACAAAATTACTTCTTCAAAAGCACCCTTTTCTAAAAACCCAAAAGCGGATGTGACGAAAGAAATCTTCAATACATTCCGAAAAGAAGGTTTCAAAATCGGAGCTTACTTTTCAAAGCCCGATTGGCATTCTGATGATTATTGGTGGCCATATTTCCCGCCAAAAGACAGAAATGTAAATTATGATCCTAAAAAATATCCTGAAAGATGGGATAATTTCAAAAAATTCACTTTCAATCAGCTCAACGAAATTACCTCAAACTATGGCAAAATCGATATTCTTTGGTTGGATGGAGGCTGGGTTCGCCCCTTCAATACCATCGATCCGAATGTTGAATGGCAGAGAACCATCAAGGTTGAGCAGGACATCGATATGGACAAAATCGGGACAATGGCCCGGAAAAACCAACCCGGAATTATCATTGTAGACCGCACCGTTCCCGGGAAATGGGAAAATTATGTAACCCCGGAACAGGCTGTTCCCGAACATCCTTTATCCATTCCATGGGAGAGCTGCATCACAATGGGAGACTCTTTTTCATACGTTCCGAACGATAATTATAAGTCGCCTCAAAAGATTATTGAAACATTAATAAAAATCATTTCGAGAGGAGGAAATTACCTGATGAACATCGCTCCCGGCCCGAATGGAGATTATGATCCGATTGTTTACGAAAGATTAAAAGAGATTTCAGGCTGGATGGATAAAAACCAATCTGCGGTTTTTGCAACAAGAAGTATTGCACCTTACCACGACGGAAATTTTTATTATACTCAAAGCAAAGACGGGAAAACGGTGAATATTTTTCACATGGATGAAAAAACAGATTATCAGTCACCATCCTCTTTAAGTTTTCCAATTCCCGAAAATTTTAAACCAAAATCATTGAAAGTTTTAGGATTATCCAATAAAGTTCAATGGAGAAAGTCTGGAAATTCAATTGAAATTAATTTACCAAAAGAAAGAACTCAGTTAAAATATTCAACCGTAATTCAAATTACACAATAATGAAACTGAGATTTACATTAATTGGAATTTCGTTATTGAGTTCTGTTTTTATTTTTGCTCAAAAACCTTTATACAAAGACCCGAAACAGCCTGTTGAAGCCAGAATTCAGGATTTGCTGAAAAGGATGACGCCCGAAGAAAAATTCTGGCAGTGTTTCATGATTCCGGGAGATCTTGACAATGTCCCAAAAGACCAATATTCACACGGAATTTTCGGTTTACAAGTGAGCGCAGGAAATCAGGGAGGCGGTGTTGCTGGGCAATTGTTGATGTATAATGCGAATGAAGATGCGGAAAGATTGGCGAAAAAAATCAATGCCATTCAGAAATATTTTGTGGAAGAATCGAGATTGGGAATTCCGATTATTCCTTTTGATGAAGCTTTGCACGGATTAATGAGAGAAGGTGCGACAGCTTTTCCACAGGCAATTGGTTTGTCGGCGACCTTCAATCCTGAGTTGATGAAAGAAGTTTCGACTGCGATTGCAAAGGAAGCGAAATTGAGAGGAATCCGTCAGATTTTAACACCGGTTGTGAATCTGGCAAGCGATGTTCGATGGGGAAGAACGGAGGAAACCTACGGCGAAGATCCGTTTCTCACTTCTGTGATGGGCGTAAATTTTGTCAGTTCTTTTGAAAATCAGGGAATTATTACCACTCCGAAGCATTTTTTAGCAAATGTTGGTGAGGGTGG
>CBFGVN010000604.1:0-2123 GCA_965651845.1 uncultured Chryseobacterium sp.
AACATGTTATCTAAAAACGACTCACCGAATGACTCACTTTATTTTGCATTTCTTGGATTTTCTTTGCTCACTCGAAACAACAAAAAAGCCTTTAAACACTAAATAAATTTAACTTCCTGCACCAGCTAAAGAATCGTGTCAATTCATTTTGGTTCAATCCCTCAAATTGAAAAATTTTATGGGGAAATGGAATGGCATTGCAATAGACAGCATTTGTAGAAAAGACCACTACTAATTTTTCATTGATATTTTTCCCTAAGCTGTTACGAAATACTTCCTGCGCACTTCTAAATATTGATTCTGTCGAGCTATCCTTTAAAATCAATAGCACTATGCAATTACAGCATTCTACAATATTTAGGTAATCAATCCGGTCGTCCAAATTATTACTGGTATATACCTCGTTTCCATTATCCCATAAGAACTCTGCAATACTGCCAAGTATAACCTGCTCCGGATTTACTTTATCTTCAACCAATAAATATTTCATGTTCAAGTGTTTGTTTAATATTATGTGCTACAATACACAATCAATCCCCAAAAACCTCCTTTGAGAAAATCATATAGTCTGTCAATATTGATGAAATTGGGAGGATACAAGCCATCATTTCATCTTTTCCACCGTTTATGTGTCCATAACCAACCGTATGGCTCTTCCTGGATATTTTCCGTTAACAGGTCAATATATTTTTGAGTTATTTCACCGTCATTCATAGATTCCGCTTTAGCACATATTGGTACGCAAACTATCTTGTAACTTCCTTTCGATAGCTGTGTGATATGTAAATAGATAACTGCCATTTTACCCCTCCTGGCTAATTTATCCATACCGGAAAACACGTATGTTTCCTGGTTAAGCAAAGTGAATCTGTATTTTTTCTCCTCTATGCGTGGACACTGATCGGCAAGAAAAAGATAAACCGCAGGATTTGATTTTTTTGATAGAACATGGCGTATAACAGCGTTATCAGGTATTAACTTCATGCCGAAACGAGATCTAAGCTTAACCATTACCCTGTTCATCGTCACAGACTTAAGGGGTTTGTAAACAGCATATATGTTGTGGGATATTTTAAACGGCATAAAATTCAACATTTCCCAATTGCCGCAATGCCCCAAACTCGCAATGACGTCTCGCCCGGAGTTTATATACTCGTCTATCAATTCCAAATTCTCAAATATTATCTTTTTATCAAGCACCTCTGCCGGAGCCGAAACACTTTTTATAATTTCAGCAAAATAGAAGACAAAGCAAGCATAAAACTTTTTTACGATTGCCTTTATTTCCCCATACCGCTTTTCAGGAAATGAACGTGCAACGTTTTGAAACACTACTGATTTCCTGTACCCAATAATGTAATAGATAAAGAAAAAAGTGAAAGAAGCCATAGCATACAAGAATGCCATTGGAAGAAGACTTATAAAGTGGATAACTACATAGACAAATCTATATACATAAAGCCGCAGGGTTTGCTTCAGATTATCCATTATTAAAATTTGATCTTTAAACCTGCTGACACATAAGGTGAAACAGAAAAATAGTAATCATTATCAGATGCAAAAACACCTTTTAGGGTTCCGTCACTGTAAGAAGCTGGGCGATAGAGATTGAGTCCTGCCATACCGGTTACAGACAGTTTTTCACTAATTTTAAACTCCGGACGAAATCCAGTAGCCAGGTACTGATGAGAAAAAATGACATCTTTGCCGTCTTTTTTCAGCAAAGCAACCTGACCATTCATTTCAAGGACATAAGAGAGTTTCAATTTGTCATTGAAATCATATCCTGCCGATACCTCCAAGCCGTCAACAAGTTCTACATTCAGATCAAATCTGCCTTCGGTTTTCCATTTGAAATATATGGCCGGAAATATCATCGGATAACCTAATGAGCTATTTATTGCGACCCCGCCACCTATAGAAAGATTGGGATTGAAATGACGAATAAAGATAACACTTCCACTTGCAAGTACATTTTTGAAGCTGACTTTTGAAAAATCGGTAGAAGGGGTAAATATACCCATACCAAGACTAGCTCTCATCGACCATTTGTCATTCAATGGTCGCAAATGGTAAATTCCTACCTGCAAATTCATAATTTCAGACACCATTTGCTCCGAAAA
>CBFGVN010000605.1:0-2119 GCA_965651845.1 uncultured Chryseobacterium sp.
AATTTAAAAATGAGAAAAAAAGTTTATTCTCTGATAACATTCGTAGTATTAGGATATACAATATCAGCACAAGTAGGTATAAAAACATCAGATCCTCAAGGCTCTCTAGATGTAGCTTATATTTCTTCAAATCCTTCTTCACCTCAAGGGATTCTTTTCCCAAGAATGACAGGCGATGAAATTCAGGCGATGTCCGTAACCTCCCAACAAAACGGATTATTTGTATTCGCTACTACAGTTCCTACATCTCAGATTCCCAGAACAAGCCTTATTACCGAGTCCGGACTTTACTATTATTTTTTTCCCGATGACAAATGGAGAAATGTAAACCAGATTATTAATCCTAGCTCCTTATTTTCGACAAACTACCGTAACACAAATGTAACAGCGATTGACTGGTCAGAAGGAGACGACTCAAATGGTTATAATACTCCAGGTAAGACATCTTATATAATTTTTGAGGGTGGAACAGAGGTCCCGTTCAATAATTCGCCTTATGTAATTGCAAGGGCTCCTAATCCTCTTCCCAGACGTGGGCTTCGTTTTTTAAAATCCGGTATATACAGTGTTTCCATACAATTTACTTTTGTGTATGACAGAGATGTTACCGGAGATGGGGCTAACGATGCCAATCTTCCCGACAGACCAGGAAGCCAGATTACTTTCCAAATGACACCTAATTTTTTAAACTCTCCCACCTCTGCTTATACCAGCAACATTACCCATAATATAGATTATCAACCCAGCAGACAAGGATCCGGCCGTTCCAGAATAAGTGGCATTGCAACGGGTAATATTATTATAAAACAGGATAACGTAGTAGAATTTATTCCCCAGATCTGGACTAGTGGATATTGGCTCACAAATAATGAGTTAACAGATACTGGTTTTTTAAATATGCACGTAACAAGGGTTTCAGATTATACACCTTAAGAATAATGATTAAAAAATCCTGAGAATTTGAATCTCAGGATTTTTAATTTTTAAAATTATTTAATTTTTTTCGCTAAATAATCGCTTTCATTTCCAAGTCGGTCGATGGCTTTGATGGCAATAGCATTTAAGGTTTTTCCATCCTTATATTTTGGGATATCTTTGGATAGCTGATCTAACGTTAAAATTTCTGTTTCCCAGACTCCGTTGTACTGAGTGAAAAGAACCCATTGGAAAACGTCTCCGATATTTTTTACGCTCCAACTCGTTTGTGCAAAACTTCCGTTATCCGTAATGAATAAAGTAGGAGCCTGCAGAGGAACTGCTTTCAGCCAGGGAGTTTTCGGAACTAAAGCTTTTTCTTTATAAGGGCCTTTTTTTAAGGTCGGAAGCATATTTGCATTTCTCGTTAATCCTGCAATACTCCAATGAATTTCTCCCGCATCTTTTCCTAAAACCTGCCTTGAAATTTCAATCTGGTTTTTAATTTCCGCCGGACGGTCAGAAACTTTTATTTCAACGGTATTCAGTCCCGGCCAAAGATGGCGTTTCATTGTATTTTCCGATTCCCACCATTTTAATAACGGTTCAAAGCCTTGTCCCTGCGAATCGATCGGCCAGTACAGCTGTGGTGAGAAGTAGTCTACCCAGCCTTTATTTAACCATAATTTGGCATCTGCATACAGCTCATCATATTGAGAAGAACCAACAATTCCTTCAGGGTAACCCGGCTTCCAGATCCCAAACGGACTGATTCCGAATCGTACATAGCTCTTTTCCGCATGAATTTCTTTGTAGATTCTTTCAACAAATTTATTCACGTTATCCCTTCTCCAGTCGGCTCTTGTTAATGTTCCTCCGTTTCTCAGATATTCGTTCCAGGATGCATTATCGGGGAAATCAGCTCCTTTATTGTACGTTGCATACGGATAAAAATAATCATCAAAATGCACCGCATCAATATCGTATCTTTTTACAATATCTTTTACCACATTTGAAACGTGACCTTGTGTTTTAGGATTCGCGGGATCAAACCAATACATTCCGTTTTTAAGCCTTACCACAATATCAGAAAGTTTGTTGGCCATTGACAAGCTGTTTGGTGAGCCACCGTTGGTGTGATGGGCACGGGAAGGATTTAGCCAGACATGAAGTTCCAGCCCTCTTTTGTGCGCCTCATCGATCC
>CBFGVN010000606.1:0-2115 GCA_965651845.1 uncultured Chryseobacterium sp.
CGCTTGGTTGAACGTTTCAAAAGATAACGGAGGTATCGAGGGTGTTACTTATCCGCTTTTAGCTGATACTCACAGACAATTGGCAAACTTATTGGGAATTGTTGATCAGGATTTCGAATACAATGAAGAAGGTGAAGAAGTTTTCACAGGTTCTAACGTTACTTACAGAGCAACATATCTAATCGACGAAACAGGAAAAATTTTCCATGAGTCTGTAAATGATATGCCTCTGGGAAGAAATGTAAAAGAATATTTAAGATTAATTGACGCTTATACTCACGTTCAGAAGCACGGTGAAGTTTGCCCTGCAAACTGGGAAGAAGGAAAAGAAGCTATGAAAGCTGACAGAAATTCTACTGCTGAATACTTAGCGAAAAACTAAAATTAAAACTTTGAGATAATCTGTCAATCTACTGAAATACTAGTAAAATTTTCAGGTTATCTCATTTCTTTTTTGCAAAGAAAGCTAAAAGTTAAAAAGGCAAACAAGCTCCATTTATTAAGCCTTCTCAGCCTTCTTTGCCCTAACAATTAATATCAAAACAATGTATACAGAATTAACAGAAGATACGCTGCAAAATATTGTAAGCGATAATGAAAAAGTTGTAGTTCAATATGGCGCTACATGGTGCGGAAACTGTAGAATTATGAAGCCTAAATTTAAAAAATTAGCTTCTGAAAACGACAGTATTCCATTCCTTTATGTAGATGCTGAAAAATTACCGGAAAGTAGAAAATTAGCTAAAGTTGATAATTTACCGACTTTTGCGATCTTTAAAAACGGTGAATTGGTGAATCAGGTTCAGACAAATCAGGCTGAAAGTTTAATTAATTTATTCAACGAATTATAATGAAGTTACCCGTAATCAGACAGTTTTATCAAAATCAGACTCCTGAAAACCTTGAAAAAACATTGGAGGTTCTGGAAAGCTTCTGCGAATTCAGAGGAACAAGTGAAGAGGATCTGAATGTTGCAGGAGAATTAATTACAAACATCTGCGGAGCTCTTGAAGTTCACGCCAATGTACAAAACGGAATGAGTGAAAAAGACGCTTTAAACTCATTTGCTCAGAAGGTTTTAGGATCGATTGACAAATAATGTTTAAACACTAATTTCCACGAATACTTTCACGAATTGCACAAATCTTATTATTTAAAATTAGTGTCATTTGTGTTTAAACAACCAAAAATAAAATCCCGATGAAAGACATCAGGATTTTTTGGGTTTATAACAATGAATTATAAATCGTTATTGAAAACTCATAATTTATAATTCATAACTTATTATTAGTTTCTTCTGCTCATCAAAATACTCAAAATATACCAGAACAAAAGCATAATCGAAGCAAACAGCTGTAAAGAAGCTCCTACATACTGGTTTGTACTGTAAGAATCTTTCAGTTTACTGGTCTGATATAAAATCGTTGCAGAAGCCAGGATTACCATTCCCACAGAGAACCAAAGCCCAAGATTGAACCCGAAAAGCATTCCGCCAACGATTAATCCAAGAGAAATAAATCCTCCGATGATAATAATATTTCTAAGGAATGAAAAATCCCTTTTTGAAGTAAAAGCTACTGCAGAAATCCCTGCAAACATCGCAATAGTAAGCATTGCAGCCTGATAAATCACCTGTCCTCCTGTATAAACTACTGCAATATATATTAACGGAAGGAAAATTACCGCCTCAAGCAATACATAAAATGCCAATCCGAAATACTGTATGCCTCTGCTCTGTGAAAGCGACCACTTCGTAGCCAAAACCGAAGCCAGCCAAAATACACCGATAATCAGCAGCCAGGCAAATCTCTGGGCAAACATGGCAAGAATCAATCGTTCGGGAACGATTTTTAATAAAACCGTTTCTACGCCTATAAATGCCAAAATTGATAAAGCAACGTGCAGATACGTTTTCTTGTAAAAGCTCGCTTTTTCAACATCCGAAGAATGTGCGACTAAAACATCTGTCATCATAGTTTCTTATAATTTAATTTTATTTTTATTGCAATAAGCTTTAGGCTATAAGCAGTAAGCAAAATTACTCATTACCTATTACCTATTACCTATTACCTATTACCTATTACCTATTACCTATTACTCATAATTCATTTACTG
>CBFGVN010000607.1:0-2109 GCA_965651845.1 uncultured Chryseobacterium sp.
CCACCTTTGTGGTTCCGCCCCCCGCTGGGCGGCGCCCGAAACAAAAAAGATATAGTGGAAAGCTGGAAAAAGCTCCTAATAAGATTCGGGTTTCGAGTTTAATGTTTGGGGTGAAATGTTTAGGAGAAATTCGAATTTTATATGATTCCGGTGATTGTACTAGAAAAAATATTCTATAATTTCATACCAGATTGCAGAAGTAAAAAGTCCTACGATAATACTAAATCCGATAATTAAATTCGTCAATTTGGTGTTTAATCTGAATTGTTCTGCAATGATACTTGAAGTAACAACCGTAGGCATCGCAGCTTCGAAAACCGTTATTTTTGCGATGTTTCCTTTTATTCCTAGTAATAAAGCCAGCCCTAAAATTATTGTCGGTGCTATAATTAATTTATACAGTAATGAAACTGACATTTGCGGAATTAATTTTTTCCATCCGTTGAATTTCAACTGTAACCCAACTGAAAATAAAGCGAGCGGGCTCAACGTCGCCGCCAGTTTGTCGAAAAGCGGCTCCGCAAAAGTGAAATCTATAAACTGAGATAAGACTAGAGCCGAAATACATCCTATCAAAGGAGGAAAAGTGATTAATCTTTTTACGATAAATGCCGCATTTACTTTTCCGGATCTGCTTCCTCCTCTTACCGCAGCAACAATACCCAATGTCGAAAGGGAAAAAAACATGGTCTGATCACAGATAATCGCGATGCTGAGGAGACTTTCACCGTAAAAGGCCGAAATCAGTGGAAAACCGATGAATGAAGTATTGCTGTAACCGCTTACCAGTTCCAATGTGCTTCTCGATCTCCCAGAATATCTTTTGATTTTACTGTAAACAGCCATGAAAACGAAGCAGACAACAGCAATTAAAAACGTTGCTGCAACAGGAAAAAGCATTTCCGTCGTCCAATGAACTTTAGGCA
Organism: uncultured Chryseobacterium sp.; assembly: GCA_965651845.1. GTDB lineage: Bacteria > Bacteroidota > Bacteroidia > Flavobacteriales > Weeksellaceae > Chryseobacterium. The sequence continues at coordinate 927 of CBFGVN010000607.1, forward strand.
GATATTTGAACGAAACCGCCGGAAGCGCAAGGTAAAGAATCCAAGTGTTGATGCCCTTGTGCGCGTCGGGATGGATAGATTTTGTTGCCTTGAGAGCCATTCCTGCGATAATGCATACTGCGATCAGAACAAAATTTACCATAATTGAGAAATATAAAACAAATTTACGGCTGATTTTTCATTTTTGCGGTTGAAAATTTTATTATTGATGTGGATCGAATAAAGTTTTTTCAATGTTTGCTATTTTTCAATTCATCACGTCCCAAAGGCTCATCACATCGATCTTCCCCAAAGGCTTTGAAAGTCTGATTTTCTTTGATGTTTTTGGCAATAAATTAAAAAAATTATCACTAAAATGAGTGTCACCGATTAAATATACATCTTTCGCTAAAACATCCGTGGAAATTTCAATTTCTGTCGGAGAAATTTTCTTGATTTTGATGGTGGGCTTTGATAGTTTTAGATCTTTTGGCTTTGAGAAGAAATAATTACTTTCAGCAATGATTTTTTCATCCTTTCCTCTTACAATTAAATTTAAAAATAATTCATTTTTATCTAAATCTCCCACTAATTCGGCTATTGTTGCCGGGTCAAACTTCAGAATCTGATCTAATTTTTGGTTTTGAATCGAAACTGCAGTTAACACATTTTCACCATCGAATTTATTAACCTCCATTTCCAATTGTACCCCTTCAAAGCTTTTCAACTCATCATTAATGGCGTAAAAATTCAAGACTCCATCTTTTTCCTCTGTCAAAATCACTTGATTTTCAAAGCTTCTTTTAATCTGGTAATGCAGTGCTTTCCAGTTTCCCAAATAATCAATCGAAGACCATGAAACAACCGGCCAACAGTCGTTCAGCTGCCAGTACAACGTTCCCATATTGTAAGGTTTTGCGCGACGGTGTGCTTCGATGGCAATCTGCATCCCACGAGCCTGAAGCAGTTGTGAAATATAATTGTATTTCACAAAATCTGTCGGGATTTTATAATCACGCTTCATGTAATTATCAATGATTTCCCAACCTCTGGAATGCTTTTCGTGAGCTTTAACAGTCCCGTTTTGCAGGCTTAAATCAGGCTTTTCAGAGAACATGGATTTCGTAGTTTCCAGTGTCGGCATTCCCTGAAACCCATATTCTGAAGCAAATCTCGGAACTTTTTCATTGTAACTCTCAAACGG
>CBFGVN010000608.1:0-2108 GCA_965651845.1 uncultured Chryseobacterium sp.
CAATCCATACATTTAAAGTTGTCGGGTTACTAGTTGCCGACCCTGCTTTAGTTACTAAAATAGTATTATTTGTGCTTCCTATAACCAATTTTACTTTACGGGTAGCATCATTACGATAATTTGTAAAATACGAAGTTCCTCCAGAATTACTAATCAATGAAGGCAAGCCCGTAGCATTTACTGTAACATTTGACACGTACAAATTAGCCGTTGCAGGGGCTGAGCTATTATCCATACAATAAAACATGGGTGTGGTAAAAATAACAGGAGCCGAAAAACCTCCACCAGCCTGTACATTACTTACTTTTACCTCATACGTTTTACATTTTGTTAATCCTGTAATTGTTATACTGGTACTTGTAGTATAATTCTGCCCTCCAGATCCCGGAATCCCAACGATATTATAAACTACGGAATGGCCTGTTCCAATGACAGGATCCCATGATACAGTGGCTGAAGTAGGAGTTATATTAGTTACTGTAATATTTGTAGGTGGTAAAAATGCATTAATATTTATATTTTTAATCAAATTTTTACTTTGATAAAATGCTATTGACATTAAAAGCAACAACATAGAAAATAATTTCCTTATCATGAGTTATTTATTTTATTACAAATATAAAATATATTTTAATTTTCTAAAAATAAAATAAATACATCAATGAACCCCTAAAATTATTAAATTCGAGAATGATTAAATATCTCAAAATTCTCTGGATTTTTTATTTAAAATTATTAATTCCAGCCGTATTATTCTCTTTATTATTGGCCTTTCAGACAGGCTTTAATATTGGTAATTTTGGATTTTGTTTTCTTATCATTTTTCCGGCATTCCATTTTTTGATTTATGAGTTGAGATTAAAAAGAGAATATCTATTTTATGCTAACTTTGGTTTTTCAAGATTGTTTCTTTGGATTACAACAATTTCAATGGGTTTCATTATAAGTTTGATAACAAAATTTTTATGAGTAAACTTCATATCGATAGTGTCACAAAATCTTACGGTTCAAAGAAAATTTTGCAGGATGTTTATCTGAGTTGCGAAACAGGAAAAATTATTGGGTTAATAGGAGGAATCGGCTCCGGAAAATCCACTTTATTACAAATCATTTTTGGTACTATAAAAGGTAATTCTCAATTTATTAAATTTAATGACCAAGTTCTTACAAGCCAATCAGACAGAAGAAACAAAATTGTATATCTGCCTCAAAGCCCCATGTTTCCGAAGAATATTAAGGTGAAAAACCTGATTCCTTTATTCTGTGATGAAAAAAATACTGAAAAACTTTATTCATTGGATATAATCCAGCCTTTTTTAAATCGAACATTGAGAAATCTTTCCGGTGGTGAGACAAAACTGATTGAATTACTAACGATTACCCATTCGGAAGCAGAATTTATTCTACTGGAAAAGCCTTACAGCGGACTTTCACCAATCCTCACAGAAAAAGTAATGAAAATTATTAAAGAAATGTCTCAAGAAAAAGGTTTTATTATTTCCTATTTTAATACTCAGGAAGCGGAAAAAATTTCGGATGAATTTTATTTTCTTTCTAATACATATTTGAGAAAAATTAAAGATTTAAAAGAATTGAAATAGTATTATTAAAAACATTTAATTTATATATTTGAACTGTCAAAAAAATTTCATGATGATTTCCGTAAGCAAAGCGTTTTATTTATCTGTTTTCTGTCTTTTTTCTTTGGCTTTGATGAAAGGTCAGAATAAAGTTCCTTTCGGTGTTGTAAAAGCTGAGGAAGGATATGCCATGGTACGTGTTCACAAAGAAGATTACCGAAAAATCATTGATAAAATCCGCATGAAAACAGGTGATGTTTTTGTTTACGTAAAGCCGGCTCCGGGAGAAACGGAATGGATCTGGATCAAATATCCCGAAAAAGATGACACCGAAAAACCTTTCGTGAGATACGACAGCATCACCAAAGAAGGTATGGTAAATAAAAACCGTGTTGTTTTTGTAGATCAGCTGCCGCATTTTACGCCTTCAAAATCTAAAAACGGGAAATCATTGATCTTCACGGATGATACCAATCCGAAAATTCCGGGAAATCAAAGAACAAAAGTCATTATCGATGTTTACCCTTC
>CBFGVN010000609.1:0-2105 GCA_965651845.1 uncultured Chryseobacterium sp.
CTTTTTAGATAATCTGAATTTGCATTATTTTTATTTGATAAAGAGCTGTTTGCTCTTTTGAAATCATTAACTCCAGTCAAAAAAGTTTCTTTCTGAAAAATGGTCGTACTGATTTTTTGATGGATATGGTCACCCAACTTGTCTTGAATGTGGCTTCCCGTTACTTCTAGATCTGTTCTACAGGATTGCAACATAAAACTAAAGACTATCAGAAAAGACAGCCACGAGATAATTTTTTTACTCATTGTTGTTTTTTAAAAGTTTGTAAATATATAAAATATTCACAAACATAAGAATAATACTTTAAATAGGCAAATTTGCCTATTTAAAATTCATAGCAAAAAATAACCTTTGCTATGTGAAAGATTTAGATTCAATACGGTTAAAAAAAATTGGAAGCAGACTTCAAGAACTGCGTCTTCAAAGGAATCTTACACAAAAAGAACTCGCCTTTATGGTCGATGTTGAAATATCTCAAATCACAAGAATAGAAAGAGGTATCATCAATACCTCAGTTCTAAATCTTATGAAAATTGTTGACGCCCTTGAAATCTCAATGAGCGATTTTTTTAGAGATATTTAAAACCTCTTACCCAATATGCGTTCCCGGCGGCAGCACCGCACCCTTCTTCACCACAACAATTCCGTCCTGAACCGAGTGTGTTCCGTAATCACCGTCTGCCAAATGTTTTCCGCCGATAATTCTTACATTATCCCCGATGTAGCAGTTTTTATCTAAAATGGCTTTTTCAATATAGCAATACTTTCCGATTCCCATATTTGGCAGGCCTTTTCGATCATTAATCACAATTTCTGCAGTGTTCTGATAAAAATCGGCACCCATTACGTAAGAGTTCACGATCGTACTTCCCTTATCGATTCTGGTTCTGTTTCCGATTACTGAATTTTCAATTTTATCGGCCATAATAATACATCCATCCCCAAAAACCGCCTTACTTACATAAGAACCATTGATTTTTGAAGGCGGAAGCATTCTCGCTCTTGTATAAATCGGTGACGAAGAGAAAAGATTAAACTGTGGAAAATCCTGGCACAGATCCAGATTGGCTTCGTAGAAAGACTCGATGGTACCGATATCCGTCCAGTATCCTTCATACTGATAACTTAACGTTGTATATTTCCCGATCGAACTTGGAATGATGTCTTTCCCGAAATCGTCTCCGGCTCCTTCATCAAACATTTTTTTAAGAATACTTTTCGTGAAAATGTAGATTCCCATTGAAGCCAGATATTCTTTTCCTTTATGTTTGTTATCTTCAGAAACTTCGGATTTTAACCCGTCCAGTAAATCATAGCTTGGCTTTTCAACAAAAGATGTGATATTTCCTTCATCATCGGAACTTAAAATTCCGAAACCCGTTGCATCTTTAGCATTTACAGGAATGGTTGCAATTGTTACATCGCCTCCTTTTTCTATGTGGAAATCCATCATCTCACTGAAATCCATCTGATAAAATTGATCTGCCGACAGGAGTAAAATGTACTCGTAATCATATATTTCCACATGCTTCCTCGACTGGCGAACCGCATCTGCCGTTCCCTGATACCAATTATCATTCTCAACATTCTGCTCTGCAGCCAGAATATCCACAAATCCTTTGCTGAAAATGTCGAAGTGATAAGAGTTTTTGATGTGTGAATTTAAAGAAGCCGAATTAAACTGTGTTAAAACAAGAATTTTGTTTAATCCCGAGTTTAAACAATTCGAAATAGGGATATCTACCAATCTGTATTTTCCCGCAATCGGGACAGCTGGTTTGGATCTAGAATACGTTAAAGGAAACAATCTTGTTCCTCTTCCTCCTCCTAAAACAATGGAAATTACATTGCGTTTCATAAATTATATTGCGTTTTTATCTTATTAAATTTACTGTTCTATCTTTAGTGTTTACATTTACTGTAAAACATTCTTTGTTTTCAGCTTTCAGCTTTTGATTATAAACTACAACTTTATAGAGATTATCATTGATTTCTTTTACATCTTTGTCTACATCATCAATTTCTATATAATATTTTTTAAGCTCATCTCTGAATATTTTATTGGTTATTAAAACATCCATGACATCAAATTTTTTCATCATGAA
>CBFGVN010000610.1:0-2101 GCA_965651845.1 uncultured Chryseobacterium sp.
AGCTTTTAATTTTTAAATCAAAATACATGAAAATATTAATGGTTTGTCTGGGAAATATATGCAGGAGTCCTATAGCAGAAGGGATTTTAAAAACAAAAATTCCTGAAAACTTTTTTGTTGATTCTGCGGGAACGATTTCTATGCATGAAGGCGAACATCCCGATAAAAGAGCAATAAAAACGGCAGCCAATCACCATATTGATATTTCGAAACAAAGATCAAGACCCATAACAAAAGCGGATTTAGAAAAATTCGATAAAATCTACTGTATGGATATTGATGTTTTTGAAGACGTAATTTCAAAAGCGGAAAATGAAGAACAGAGACAAAAAATTGCTTTATTCATGGAAATTTTGGGAGATCATGAAAATGCAGAAGTTCCCGATCCGTACTGGGGCGGAATGGAAGATTTTGAAAACGTTTTCCAGATTTTAGATAAGGGCTGCAGTAAAATTGCTGCGCAATTACTGGCTCATAACTCATAATGTATAACTCATAACTCACTGAAAATGCTTTTTTTACTTCCAGCTTATCTTTCAGAAAATACCTCGATCACTCATTTTTCACCTGTGATCAAAGACTACATCATGCAAACGGATTATTTTTTCGTGGAAAATGAAAAAACAGCAAGAAAGGTTGTAAAATTTTTTGCTCCGGAGAAAAAACAATCGGATCTGAAGCTTTTTTTGCTGGATAAATACACCGAAAATGCAGACATCAAAGAAGCGCAGGAATTAATGTTGAAAGGCCAGGATTTTGGGTTGCTTTCCGAAGCGGGGCTTCCTTGTATTGCAGATCCGGGAAATCTCATTGTAAAATGGTGTCATGAAAAAAACATCCGGGTTATCCCTATTTCAGGACCTTCTTCGATTATCTTAGCTTTGATTTCGAGTGGTTTCAATGGGCAGGAATTCACATTTAATGGGTATCTTCCGATTGATAAAGGTGAAAAGAAGAAACAAATTTTACATCTGGAAAGTTTGGTTCAGAAAACGGGCTATTCCCAAATTTTTATGGAAACACCCTATCGAAACAACCAGCTTTTTGAAGACCTTACAAAATTTTTGTCGCCTAATACAAAACTTTGTATTGCCGCCAATATCAATGATGCAGAGCATGAATTCATCAAAACCAAAACGATAAAAGACTGGCAGAAACAAAAACCGGAGCTTCATAAAATTCCGGCAGTATTTGTGTTGGGTAAATAGGCCATTGCAAGAGCCTCAATCACTAATCATTTTCACAAAGTTTGTCATTCCGTAGGAATTCTAAGCAATAACTTTAAAACAATTTAAATTGCGGAGTTTAGATTTCTACGGAATGACAAGCGAAGAATAAAATTGATACTAAAAGCAAATTTATTTTCTTTTTTTACCTTTCCATTTTCTCCATAAAAAAATCACTATCGGAATCAGTAAAAAGAAAGGCCAAAGAGAAATTACTCCAAGAAAAAAAGCAACAAAGCTATTCCAGCCTTCTGTTACAGAATCTCCGAAACGACTTCCGAAACCAATTTTTGAAGTGGTAGAACTTCGCACTTTTTCTTTATATAAACCTAGATTTAACGTGCTGTATTTCACACGATCATCAATAAAACGCAGTCTTCCTTCCGAAACATCAATTTCGTCTTCCAGTTCACGAATGTTCTCCTGAATTTCCAGCATATCCTTTGTGGTAACTGCATTTTTCAGCATATCCCGATATTTTTCCATATAGATTTTTTTATTGGCTAATTTTATGGAAATATCTGTATATTCTTCCGTCACGTCATCTGATGAAATATTTTTTGATAAAACGGAACCTATTCCATCGGAAAAAGAATTGACTAAAGTATCAAAATTCTGATGAGGTACTCTGATTGTTATATCCAGATTTTCATCAGTATCCGTATTACGAAATTCTTCTTTCTGAATGTAGGCTTTATTTTTCTTTATAATTTCATTGACCTGTTTCTGAGCTTTGCTTATATCCCCAACCTGAATTTGCATTTCCCCGTTTTTGATAATTTTTTTGGTGATAGTATCAAATTTCTGTTGTGAAGAGCTTGATTTATTTTCATTAACGGTCTTCTCTGAGATAGAATTTGGTGGCGGAGGAGAAG
>CBFGVN010000611.1:0-2101 GCA_965651845.1 uncultured Chryseobacterium sp.
AAATTAGAGATTCCGATGATTTTGCCATGTTCCTATTAGAAAATACCCATGTAGGCTGCGTTGGAGGAGTTTCTTTCGGAAGTCCGGAATGTATCAGATTTTCATATGCCGCGTCAGAAGAAGATTTGAGAGAAGCGATGAAAAGAATTAAAAATTTGTTGGAAAAATTCAATTAAACAAATATTAATAATTAAAAACACAAAATAAATATCAATTAAAATGAATTTTTTAAAGAGAATCACAATTGTAACTAGCATCGCTGCAGCGAGTTACTGCGGATATGCTTACGGACAGGATTTCCAATGGAAAGAAGCGACATCTAACGGCTACAGCTACCGATATGTAACGAACGACCCTACTTCAGCGAGATATTATACTTTAAAGAACGGATTAACAGTTATTTTAAGCCCTACAAAAAAAGATCCTAGAATCCAGACTTTTATCGCCACAAAAGCAGGAAGTAAAACCGATCCGGCAGATCATACCGGTTTGGCACATTATCTTGAGCATATGCTTTTCAAAGGAACAGATCAGTTCGGGTCTAAGGACTGGGCAAAAGAAAAACCGCTTTTGGATCAGATAGATGCGCTTTACGAAAAATATAATCAGACAAAAGACGAGGCAAAAAGAAAAGAAATTTATAAGGAAATCGATAAGGTTTCCGGAGAAGCTTCAAAATATGCCATTGCCAATGAATATGATAAAATGATGTCGGGAATGGGCGCAGATGGTACCAATGCTTTCACATCTTTTGAGCAGACCGTTTATACGGAAGATATTCCGGCTAATGTTGCCGATAAATTCCTTGCGGTTCAGGCAGAACGATTCAGACAGCCGGTTCTGAGACTTTTTCATACGGAATTGGAAGCTGTTTATGAAGAAAAAAACAGAGGGCTGGATAATGATCCGAGAAAAGTTTATGAAGCCATGTTTGCTGCCATTTTTCCTAATAATAATTATGGGAAACAGACAACACTCGGAACGGTTGAGCATTTGAAAAACCCTTCCCTAAAGGCGATCAGAGAGTATTTTAACAATTATTATGTTCCCAACAATATGGGGGTGATCATGTCCGGAGATTTCAATCCTGATGAAATGATTGCTAAAATCGACAAGGCATTTTCTTATATGAAAACCAAGCCGGTTCCTGAATATAAGGTAGGAACGGAAGCTCCGATCACTTCTCCGATTATCCGGGAAGTCTACGGCCCGAATCCGGAAAATATTACGATTGGATTCAGGTTTCCGGGCGCAACTACGAAAGATGCAAGAATGCTGAACTTCATCGGAAGCATGCTGACCAACGGACAAGCCGGTCTTATCGATCTTGATCTTATTAAAAAGCAAAAGCTATTGAATGCTTATGCTTTTCCTTATGTTTTTAAAGATTATTCGCTTCTTTTATTGCAGGGGAATCCTACGGAGGGGCAATCGTTGGATGATGTAAAGACACTATTGTTTCAGGAAATTGATAAGCTGAGAAAAGGAGAATTTTCAGACGATCTGCTCCAGTCTATTGTAAATAACGAAAAGAAAAACATTATCCAGAAATACGAAAAATATACTTCCCGGGCAGAATCCTTAATGGATGAGTTCACTTCTGATGTGGATCATAAAACACAGCTGGAATATATTAATGAAATCTCAAAGATCACGAAAAAAGATATTATGGATTTTGCTTCAAAATATCTTCAGGACAACAATTATGTAGCCGTTTATAAGAGAAAAGGAGAAGACAAAAACATCGTAAAAGTCGACAAACCCGCTATTACTCCTGTTTCCGTGAACAGAGAAGATCAGTCGCCGTTCCTGAAAAAAATCAACGAGATGCCGGAAACTCCCATTTCTCCGGTTTGGCTGAATTTTGATAAAGATATAGCTAAAAATAAATTAGGAAGTGTAGATGTGCTTTCTGTAAAAAATACAGACAATTCTCTATTCAGACTATATTATCACTTTGATTCCGGAAGATGGAATAATAAAATTCTTCCGTTAGCCGCAGAATATTTACAATATTTAGGAACAAAAAATAAATCTTCTGAAGACATTAGTAAAGAGTTTTACAAGCTGGCTTCCAGTTTTAATGTAAATGCAGGAAACG
>CBFGVN010000612.1:0-2096 GCA_965651845.1 uncultured Chryseobacterium sp.
CTGATAAATAGGATAATTGGCATTGTCTGTATAAGGTCTGTCTAATGTTTTGATCTGTTCGGGGTCGTTGTTGGGGATAATTCCGTAATAGAAATAATTGTAGGCCAGTTCTGCATTGGCCGGCAAACCACTTCCCCCCGAATATTCGTTCCAGCCTGTAATTCTTGTTACCGTATTGTCATAAATATGGGTATAAGAATTCCTGAACGAGAATCTGTTTTTCCCCAGCTGCAGCCCAAAATTCATCATTCCTGCTACCGTAGAATTATAAGTATATGAAGCTCCCTGATTTTTAAAATTGTAAAATTTCACAGGAGATTGCTGATAATCTTCAGCTTCAGGACTGGTAAGATAAGTAGTATCCAGCCAGTTTCCTCTTCCTGTATGGTCGATCTGAAGCTTGTTTTGTTCGTTTCTCAGGACTAAAGCTCCTGCAAATCCCCATTTATTATTATTTTTAAGTTTAAATGTTCTTCCTAATGCCAGCTGTATATTAGATCCCATATCAGCCGTTGTGCGATAATTGGTAAAATTATCATTGGTAAATTGTTTCGACTGTTCAAAAAACTGAGGGTTTTCCCAGTTCATTGCTTTGAGTCCCATGGGGAAATCTCTTGTTCCGTCATCGTATCCGAAATAATCATATCTTCCTCTTTTACGGGTCAGAAATTCTTTAAAAGTAGAAATATCATTATAAGAAGTTCCTAAAGTAACAGTCGTAAAATTCTCATTGGGAATATCTTTCGTTCTTACTTCTACATATCCTCCGGCGAAACTTGCGTTCATGTCGGGAGTTGCGGTTTTACTTACTACTACGCTTTCCACCATTGAGGTTGGGATAATATCGAAAGAAAAATTCTGATTGTATGCTTCAGTACTCGGAAGATTGATTCCGTCCATTGCCGCAGTATTCCAACGCTCTCCCATCGAACGGACTACGACGTATTTGTTATCAATTGTAGTAATTCCCGTTACCCTTTTCAAAGTTCCTCCCACATCGTTATCCGGTGTTTTCGAAATCTGTTCGGCAGAAATTCCGTCACTCATCTGCGCGGCTTTTTTCTGCTGAGCCAGTAATCCTGCCTGCGTATCTGCTTTCCGGGTTCCTGTGATCACTACTTCTTTAATGCTTGCCACGTTGTCCGAAACAGATTTCATAGTAAAAGAAACGGTGCTGGTTTCATTATTGTTTACCGCCAGTTTTTCTACGCGCAACGTATTATATTTAGGCGCTTTTATGGTAAGCGTATATACTCCGGAAGGAAGTTCTATGATAAAATCTCCGTTATTATCCGTCACTGCATTTCTTCCTGCTGCGTTTACTTCGGCACCCGTCAAAGGATTTCCGATCTCATCCACAATTTTCCCGGAAATCTTACCGTTTCCCATTACGGAAACACCAGAACCTTCATATTTAATTGAAATAAGGTCACCACGAAGACGATACACCACAGGAAGCCCGTTTGTAAGGTCTTTCAGACAGCTGTTCAGAGGAACATTATCACACTTTACACCTTTTACCTTTAATTCCTTGATATCTGCTTTAGAATAGGCCAGCCGCATTCCGGTTTTCCCGGCAAATTCTTCCAGTGCTTCAATTAACGGTTTTCCTCCCGGCACAGAAAACGATACTTTCTGTACCAATTCCTGCGCTTCTGCTGCTACAGTAAAGAAAATTGCCGCGACTGTAAGACCACATTTCAAACTTTTCATTTTCACGCTCTTTAATTATTTTTTTTATCTGATTATTAGTTTTTACCCTTAGTTTTATTTTTTAAGAATGTAGGTTGTTTCTTTTTCTTTTTTCATGTCCAACCCGAGTATGAAAGCGAGGGCTTCAATATTTTCATCCGTACTTCCTCCCGTGAAATCGGCGGTAATTTTTTTATCTGCCACTTCTTTAGGATAAATAATGCTGATGTTGTAGTTCTTCTGAAAAATTTCAGCTACTTCCCTTACCGTCACATCATTAAAGCTTAAAGACAATAATGACGGCAAATACTTTTTAGTTTTATTTTCCATTTTGAATGAAATAATAGCTGCGGTACGATTTACCCCGAAATTCGTCCATTTCTGATGAGGTCTAAGATAAGTGA
>CBFGVN010000613.1:0-2095 GCA_965651845.1 uncultured Chryseobacterium sp.
ATTTCCCCGAAGTCGTGATTTCTAATGGCATTATGCATTAAAATAACTTCCAGATCTTCGCGGTCTCCGAAAACGATCTTTTTAGTAACATCCGTAAGTCTCGCCGTGATCAAAAAATATGCCCAAAGCGGAACGATGGCATCCGCAGAATTATAGATGTAAACATATGTGTCGCGGTACTCTTCAACATTAATGTCTGCCACTTTTTCACGGAAATCTTTCTCTTTTAAAATCATTTCCATGAAGAGAAAATCTTTCAGATCAATCCCTTTTCTTTCTCCTTTCGGGACTAGATCGGTAAGATCAAAATTGATGAGGCCACTTTCTGCAACTTTATTTCGGATTTCAAATTCTTCTGACATTTTTTATCATTATCTTTGAACAAATTTACAAATTAAGATCGTATAAAGATTTAATTTGTTCTCTATTCCTATCATAGAAGCCTCCCATAATTCAGATTTAATTTAAATAGAATAAAAGAGATTCTTGATGACATTAAATAATAAGAGATTTCAGAAAAAATGAAGTATTATATTATCGCAGGAGAGGCTTCCGGAGATTTGCACGGCAGTAATTTGATGAAAGCTTTGAAAAAAAAAGATCCCGCTGCAGAATTTAGATTTTGGGGTGGCGATCTGATGGCCGCTCAAGGAGGAACATTGGTGAAGCATTATAAAGATCTTGCTTTTATGGGCTTTTTGGAAGTCGCAAAAAATCTTCGCACCATTCTGAATAATATTAAATATTGTAAACAGGATATCAAAAGCCATCAGCCGGATATTTTGATTTTGGTTGATTATCCGGGTTTTAATTTAAGAATTGCAAAATTTGCCAAAGAACTAGGAATAAAAGTGGTGTACTACATTTCACCGCAGCTTTGGGCCTGGAAGGAAGGCAGAGTAGAGATCATCAAAAAATATGTGGATGAAATGATGGTGATCCTTCCGTTCGAGGAGGATTTTTATAAAAAACATGGAGTTCATTCACACTTTGTGGGACATCCTTTATTAGATTCAATTTCAGAGCTGCAGGGTATTAATGCTGAAAATTTTAAAGCTGAAAACGGATTAAACGAAAAAGAAATCATTGCACTTTTACCGGGTTCCAGAAAACAGGAAGTGGAAAAAATGCTGGAAATGATGCTTTCCGTAAGACCATATTTTAAGGAATATCAATTTGTGATTGCTGGTGCACCAAGTCTTCCGAAAGATTTTTATCAGACGTATGTTGATGATAATGTGCGTTTTGTTTCAAATAAAACCTATGATTTGCTGAGATGCTCAAAAGCAGCTTTGGTGACTTCAGGAACGGCCACTTTGGAAACTGCTTTACTCAATGTTCCGGAAGTAGTCTGTTATCGGGGAAGTAAAATTTCTTACGCGATTGCAAAAAGATTGGTTAAAAATATCAATTATATTTCTTTAGTGAATCTGATTATGGATCGGGAAGTTGTAAAGGAATTGATCCAAAATGATTTGAATACTAAAAATTTAGTTGAAGAATTGAAAAAGATGATAAAGGGTGACAAAAGAGCGCAGGTTTTAAGGGATTATGAACTTTTGAGAAATAAGTTAGGAGGTAGCGGAGCCAGTGATCATGCGGCTGAAGTGATCTTGAAAGTTTAAAATTTTAAAGAAAATATAGTATAAATCGCAGAAATTTTCTGCGATTTTTTTATTTATAAATGAAATTTTATTACATTTAAGTCGCGTACCTTCTGTTGGATAAATGTTTTTGAACGCATTGATATTAAAAAAAACTTTTAACCAAAAACATATTTTATGACAACGAGAAGGTCCTTTATACGACAAGGTCTGCTTGCTGCCGGTGGTCTGATGATTCCGAGCTCGTCTTTTGCCAATTTCATTCTATCAGGTAAAAAGAAAGTTATCGTAATCGGAGCCGGCTTTTCCGGGCTTGCAGCCGCGAATAAACTCAATCAAAGAAATTTTGACGTAACAGTACTGGAAAGCCAAAACCGAATTGGTGGCAGAGTGTTTTCTCACCAAATGAATGATAATCTGGTTGTAGAACTCGGCGCCGAATGGGTAGGAAATTCACACAACAGAATTCTTGAACTTTGTAATGAGTTGAA
>CBFGVN010000614.1:0-2074 GCA_965651845.1 uncultured Chryseobacterium sp.
TATGAATAAAACACACTATTTTCCAACAAAAAAATAAATTCTGCATGATTTACAGAATTCAATAAAACACTTTGACATCCAAGGAAAAAAGATTAATTTTTTACTTAAAATTCTTACATTCTAAAAAAACATGAGATTCTAAAAACCAGCGAGATAACACCAATTCTAGTAAGGAAATTTCTAAATTCTTATTTTATCTTCATCATCGTCACCAAAGAAGTTGCCACATGACTTTCCGATCCGCCGTTTTCGTCAATGGTATAAATTTCCGTTCTGATCACACTGATTTTCGCACCACCTTTCACCACATACGATTTAGAAACCAGCGCATCGCCAATCGCAGGTCTTAAATAATTGACTTTCAATTCCACCGTCACAACATAGCAGTCTTCTTCATAATGACTTACCGCCGCATATCCCGAAGAAACATCCACCAAAGAGGCGATCATCGCACCGTTAAACATTCCGGCTTTTCTGGTCATTACATCCATTTTCGGAATTTTCATGGAAATAAAGTCTGTTTCAACTTCTAAAAGTTCGGCTTTGTAGAATTTTAAGGTTTCGGAACGGCTGAAGCTGTCGGTGATGAGCTGTTTTTTCTGTGGGGTCATTATTTTAATTTAAAGCAAATGTAATAAACCTTAAGCAACGTAAAAATTTTTAGCTAATATTCCCGGGAAACTGTAAATTCGTTTAACCTAATATAGTAATGGTAAACGATGAGTAACGATTTAATATACAAGTTCATAAAACCTGAAAAATCACTTGCTGACTTTGTGTACGGCTATTCTTCGTTGCAGAATCTTTCAACATTCAAAGAAGGTATTATTATTCCTAATGGAAAAATTGACTTACTTTTTTGTAAAACTACCGACAATACATTTCAAATCGTTTTGATGGGTCTGGAAACCAAACCCAAGCAGATGCCGGAACATGAGTTTTCCTCATTTTTTGCCATCAGTTTTAATCCGCTTGCACTGGAGTATATCCTGCATCAAACTATTGCGGAATATGTAGACAGCGGCAAAGAACTTCCCGATAATTTTTGGGATTTCTGCATTGATGACCTTAATGATTTTGAAAAATTTTGTGAAAAAGCTTCGAAAAAAATCAGCGAACTACTGCCTGAAAAGATTGATGAAAGAAAAAAGAAATTATTTGAGGTCATCTTTGCAACTCACGGAGAAATCAGTGTTAAAGATCTCTCGGAACAGATTTTTTGGAATGAACGCCAAATCAACCGTTATTTCAATAAACAATTGGGAATTTCATTAAAATATTACTGTAAAATATTACGTTTTCAGGCCTCTTTACATCATATTAAAGACGGAAATCTTTTTCCTCAGCTTAATTTTACAGATCAGTCTCACTTCATCAAAGAAATTAAAAAGCTTTCCGGAGTTTCTCCCAAAGAACTTTTTAAAAATCAAAACGACCGATTTTTACAATTTTTGGTTTATCATACCTTATAATTTTGCTGCATACATTTAAAATTATGCTAATCAACAATAAGTCAATTGCCATTGTTGGCGGTGGTCCCGGTGGTTTAACACTGGCCAAACTATTACAATTAAAAGGTGCTGATGTAAAAGTATTTGAAAGAGATACTAATAAAAATGCAAGAGTTCAGGGATCTCCTCTCGATCTTCACAACGATTCCGGGTTAGCCGCAATCCGTAAGGCGGGTTTGCTGGAAGAATTCAAACAAAATTATCTCGTTGGAGCAGATAGGGAGCTTATCATGAATAAACATGCAGAAATATTTTTTAGCGATCATGATTCCAAACCTGACGAAAGTTTCGGGCATCAGCATTTTCGCCCGGAAATAGACCGCGGTACATTACGGAAAATTTTACTGGAATCTTTACAGCCGGAAACTATCATTTGGGACAGTCATTTTATTTCAATGGAAAAGCAAAATGAAGGATGGCTTTTGCATTTCAAAAACAAACCAGCTGTTTACGCAGATATCGTTATTGGCTGTGATGGTGCCAACTCAAAAATCCATCCTTAAATTACAGATACCAAAGCTTTCTACACCGGCATTACAATGCTCGAAGGAAATATTCTGCAG
>CBFGVN010000615.1:0-2073 GCA_965651845.1 uncultured Chryseobacterium sp.
CCCATCAATAAACTGACAGAACGATTCTGCGATAGACGCTTTGGAAGAGCGTAAAGATTTTATTTCCGTACCCGTTAAAACCATTCCCGCTTCCAATTCTTCGAGAATTTCATATTCAAACCTGGCTCTTCTGTTTAATATATTGACTGTTTTTTCAATCTTCATTTTAATTTCGGATATATGATATAATAATTTAATAAAGTTGCACGTAAAATTTAGTGAAGCTCATCCATCCAATATCTGGCATTTTATTAAATTTAATTAATGAAATATAGGAAAAATACGCCACATTTAAAAACTTGAATATTACATTATTACAAAATACCCAAATTCTTTTCGTATTTTTGCGCCAAATTTACAAAACTATATGTTAACAGTATCTAACTTATCTTTACAATTCGGGAAAAGAGTTCTTTTTGACGAGGTAAACATTATGTTTACAAAAGGAAACTGCTACGGGATTATCGGAGCAAATGGTGCAGGAAAGTCTACATTCCTTAAAATATTAACAGGAAAACAAGACCCAACAACAGGACATGTATCTTTAGAACCTGGAAAAAGAATGTCAGTTCTTGAGCAGGATCACTTTGCTTATGACCAATATACTGTTCTTGAGGCTGTTTTGAGAGGTAACAAAAAATTATTCGAGATAAAAGAGGAAATGGATGCATTGTATGCAAAAGAAGATTTCTCTGACGAAGACGGAATTAAAGCGGGTGAACTAGGTGTAGTCTATGATGAAATGGGAGGATGGACTGCGGAATCTGATGCTCAGACGATGCTTTCAAACGTTGGAATTAAAGATGACATGCACTGGCAAATGATGAGTGAACTTGAGAATAAAGACAAAGTAAAGGTTCTTTTGGCTCAGGCACTTTTTGGGAACCCTGATGTATTGATTCTGGATGAGCCTACGAATGACCTTGACATTGACACCATTTCCTGGTTAGAAGATTTCCTTGCCGATTATGAAAACACTGTAATCGTTGTATCCCACGACCGTCACTTCTTAGATACGGTTTGTACACACATCGGTGACTTGGATTATGCTAAATTAAACCTTTACACGGGTAACTACTCTTTCTGGTATCAAGCTTCTCAGCTGGCAACGAGACAAAGAGCTCAGGCTAATAAAAAGGCGGAAGAAAAAAAGAAAGAGCTTCAGGATTTCATCGCGAGATTTAGCTCAAACGTTGCAAAGGCTAAACAGGCTACTGCAAGAAAGAAAATGATCGATAAATTGAACATCGATGATATTAAACCATCTTCAAGAAGATATCCGGCAATCATTTTCGAAATGGAAAGAGAAGCAGGAGATCAAATTTTAGATGTAAAAGGTCTTGAAAAAACGAAAGACGGAGAATTGTTGTTCTCAAACATCGATTTAAACCTTAAAAAAGGTGATAAAGTTGCTGTCTTATCTAAAAACTCATTGGCAATAACAGAATTTTTCGAAATTTTAGCCGGAAATGTACAACCTGACAAAGGAACTGTTGCATGGGGAGTTACAACGAATCAATCTCACATGCCTTTAGACAACACCAGCTTTTTCCAGGAAGATTTAAGCTTGGTTGATTGGTTGAGACAATTCACAAAAAATGATGAAGAGCGTCACGAGGAATTTGTAAGAGGTTTCTTAGGAAGAATGCTTTTCTCGGGTGATGAAGCATTGAAATCTTGTAAAGTACTTTCGGGAGGTGAAAAAATGAGATGTATGTTCAGCAGAATGATGCTTCAGAAAGCGAACGTTCTGTTATTAGACGAACCTACCAACCACTTAGACCTGGAAAGTATCACGACTTTAAACAACTCTTTATCTAATTTTAAAGGAAATATTTTGTTAGCATCTCATGACCACGAAATGCTTTCAACGGTCTGTAACAGAATCATTGAGCTGACTCCACAGGGAATTATCGACAGAGAAATGACTTACGACGAATATCTTGCTGATAAAAAAGTAAAAGAATTAAAAGAAAAAATGTATTCTTAATTAATTTAAGCTTACTTATTTATAAAACAAATGAGGCTGTCTCAAAAGGGCAGTCTCTTTTCGTGTTGAGTTGAAAAAAAAGA
>CBFGVN010000616.1:0-2069 GCA_965651845.1 uncultured Chryseobacterium sp.
CTGCAAATATGACCTGTTCTAAAGTCGTCAGTTGTTCAAAAACTTTCTGTGCAATATAAGGATGCGAGTGTCCGTGCAAGGTCACCCACCATGAAGAAACGGCATCGATGTACTTCTTTCCTTGATCATCAAAAAGATAAACACCCTGCCCTTTTACAATAGGAATGGCATTTCCCGCTGTTTTCATCTGTGTGTAAGGATGCCAGTTGACGGCTTGGTCGCGCTCGGATAGATTCATGAATAATTAATAATAAGTAAAGTAATATTGTGAATGGTGAATGGTCAATTATGAATTTTTTCACATCATTAATTCACCATTCACCATTCACTTTTTAGCACATTGTTTTTTCTCTCATCATCGGTTTTAAACCTAAAGTTTGCAGCATTTGCATATCTTCAGAAACGCCCGGATTTGGAGTTACCAGCAAGGTTTCTCTTTCTCCCGTAAAGATGGAGTTGGCTCCGGCCATAAAACACCATCCTTGCTCGAATTCTGTCATTTCGATTCTTCCCGCACTCAGACGAACCATCGATGAAGGCATGACAATTCTCGCTGTAGCAATCATTCTTACCATTTCCCAAGTATTTGTTTTTTCATTGTCCTGAAGTGGGGTACCTTCTACCCTCGCCAATGCATTGATTGGGACGGATTCAGGATGTTTCGGCATCGTTGCCAATGTTAAAAGCATGGAAATTCTGTCTTTGTGAGTTTCTCCAAGACCGATAATTCCTCCTGAACAAACGGTAATTCCCGCTTTTCTTACATTATTGATGGTGTTGATTCTGTTGTCAAAAGTCCTTGTGGAAATGATTTCTTCATAATATTGTTCGGAAGTATCCAGATTGTGATTATAGGCGTAAAGACCAGCTTCCTGAAGACGAACGGCCTGTTCTTCCGTCAGCATTCCCAAAGTGCAGCAAACTTCCATTCCCAGCTCATTCACACCTTTTACCATGTCAATTACCCTGTCGAAATCACGGTTGTTACGAACTACGCGCCATGCCGCAGCCATGCAGAAACGGGATGAACCGCCTTCTTTGGCTTTTTTGGCATGTTCGATCACTTGTTCCGTTGGCAATAAGGCCTGAACTTTAATATTGGTGTGATAACGGGCTGCCTGTCCGCAATACGAACAATCTTCAGGGCAACCTCCGGTTTTTATTGATAACAAAGTCGACATCTGAACTTCTTCCGGATTATGCCATTCACGGTGAACGGTTGCAGCTTTATAGATAAGTTCAAGAAGGGGAAGATTGTAAATTTCCTCAATTTCTTCTTTAGTCCAGTCGTTTCTAAGTTGATTTTTTTTATCCATTATTCTATTTTTTCTAATTGTTTTGTAATATTTTCTATTTTTTCCGGTGTTATATCTTCAATCTCCGGAATTCGTATAATTTTTGTTTCCAGTTGAATATTTTTACAAATGATATTTTCAGTGTCGGGTGGAAAATTTCCGTTAAGAATTAAATATTCCAGTTTTATTTTTTTTTGATATAAAGCTAAAATTGATAACAAGCTATGATTGATACAGCCCAAATAATTTCTCACCACTAATGCAACGGGAATACTTAGTTTTTTAATTAAATCAATCATAAAGTCCTGATCATTAAGTGGAACCATCAAACCTCCTGCTCCTTCTATGATAAGATTGTTTTGAGTTTCGGGTATTTGGAATTGGTTTAAATCAATTACTATATTTTCTTCAAAAGCCGACTGGTGCGGCGACGCAGCCAATTGAAAACGATATGTTTCAGGATGGAAAACTGCATTTTCTCCCACCCAATCTTTAATTTTCATACTGTCAGAATAATGCAAATCTCCGGATTGAACGGGTTTCCAATAATCTGCTTTAAAATATTTTGTTAAAACAGCCGAGCAGACCGTTTTTCCGACTTCAGTTCCAATTCCGGTAACGAAAAGAAATTTTTGTTCCGGGTTTTGCGTTTCGGGTTTTATGTTCATTGCATTACTTTTAATATTCACACTTCAACTACTTTCGTACACTCTGTTTATATTCAAAATGATTTTTCAAACAAATCTTTTAATAATTCTTGCCAATTCTAAAATT
>CBFGVN010000617.1:0-2061 GCA_965651845.1 uncultured Chryseobacterium sp.
AACTGCACCTTTTCCTTCATAGAGATCTACGGCCTTTTCTTTTCCGGATTGGGTATTTTTAAAAACAGTTACCAACACTTTGGTACTGAAGCCATGTGCTTTTAGGATGAAAGGATGTTTTTTTGATTTGGCTACTGAAAAAATGGCATCCCCTTTCAGCTCCACGATTCTGGTATCGGCGGGAAAAGATTTTTCCACTGTGAGCTCTGCGCCGGGGAATAAGGTCACTAAAGAACCGTCTGCCAGGAAAACCCTTTGATTTCCAGACTTTGCAAAGTAAACATCGGCCTTAAAGAAAGTATGGTAAGTGAAGACTCCTCCTAGGGTCATGAGAAGCAGTATAGAGGCTGCGATTTGGTAGGTATACCTTCTAAAACCGCCGGAATGACTGATGATAGCAGCCTGGGGAAAGTAAGATTCCAGAGTAAACAAAACTCTTTTTTTGGATTCTCTCATATGATCTCTGTTCAGGTTCTTTTCTACCTCAATTTTCCAGTGTTTTAAAACTTCCGTTTCCTTTTCGGAAATTTTTTCTTCGGAAACTTCTCTTTGCCAAAGTCTGAAAACAAAAGCTTCAATATCTTTATATTTTAGGTTCTTCATACAATATTTTAAAAATGTAAGTTCATCGTTCTATCTATAAGACTGGGAAAAAGAAAAACTTCCCTGCGCGATTCTTAACATTCTATTCACATAAAAAACCAGCCGGTTAACAGTTTCCGGATAATTTTCATCATTTCTCAACATTAGCTTCATATTTCTTCCCCGATTTTCAGAAATAATTAATTTTAGATTAGCCAAAGTTCACAAAAAGTTAATTTTGCATTAGGTAATTTTGTACCATCATGAACCCGACAGATTATACTTTATTGAAGAAAATAAAAACAGGCGACCGGACTGCTTTTATGACGCTGTATGAAAGGTACTGGGACATTTTGTACAGCTTTGTTTTTGTGAGAACCAGAGACAAGGAAGTTGCAGAAGAGCTGCTGCAGAATCTTTGGGTAAAAATCCTTGAAAATACAGAAAGTATACAAACCGATGATCAGGAAATCGCAAAAGGCTATCTGCTGCGATACCTTCATTACAGGGTGCTCGATTATTATAACAGTTCTAAAATAATCTCTTCAAATATCAATATCGATGACTCGGAGGATCCGATCGATATGACCGATACGGAGTATTTTGAAATTCTGGAAGAAAGTGAAATTTCGGCTTTATTTACCATGATCGACCAGGTGGTTTCCCAGCTTCCCACGACAGAGCAGAAAGTGTATGACATGAGAATCCGGAAAAATATGTCGGTCAATGAAACCGCTGAAGCCCTGGGAATAAGCAATAAAACGGTAAGTAACAAACTCAGTAAAGCATTAAGCGAAATCCGTGAACAATTAAACCCAGAATATAAATCATCAAAAAAGCTTGTCGCATTGCTTTTATTCGTGGAAATGGTGGCGCAAGGTTGAAAATTAACTCCAATTTTTATTACATTTAAATCGGGATGAAAATTTTTTAAGCATTCATATTCTTTTTAAATTAATATTTAGCCTTTATTTTTCTATATTCATTAATATATTTGCTAAAAAAATAAGATTTGCAAAAAAATATACTGTTTATATTCTTTATTGTTGTTTTTTTTACCGTCCGAAGTCAAAAGCTTAATTTTCAGTTTTTTAATACAGATAACGGGCTTCCTCAAAACAGCGTAAAAGATATCATAAAAGATAAATACGGCTTTATATGGATGACCACCGAAAACGGTATTGTAAGATATGACGGCACCAATTTTTTAGTCTACAAAAATTTTCCCCTTACCAGCCAGCGGTTTACCTATTTTTATGGCCATCCGGAAAAAGACAGCATCTATACAACAGGTGATTACGGAAAAACAATCTTACTGCATGATAAACTTCCTAAGGTTACAAAAATTGCAAAAAACACCTTATTTCTCATTAAGGACAACAGTGGCCATCTTCTGTATTGCTCCAATTATACCAGTGGCGCGACTGCAGGCGTAAAGTATTTCATGAATTTTAAAGAAGGGAGATATTATTTAACAGA
>CBFGVN010000618.1:0-2055 GCA_965651845.1 uncultured Chryseobacterium sp.
CGAGTGCGAAAAGCGGGAAAATGCTCCTAAAAAAATAGAGGTTCTGAAAAATCAAAACCTCTTAAAATATTTTATTTAATTAATATTACAACCCAATTACCGGCATTGATAACATTAAGATATTTTCGTTCTCTTCCAGGCCATCAAGAGGTTCGATGATTCCCGGTCTGTTGGGTTGAGACATTTTCATAGTGATATCGTCTGAACTAAGAATCGTTAACATTTCCGTTAAAAACTTAGAGCTAAACCCGATGTTGATATCTTCTCCATTATAGTCACAAGGAATCTGCATATCCGCTTTGTTTGCATATTCCGTGTCTTCTGCGTGAAGGTGAAGAATATTTGCCGATAATTTAAATCGTACCTGATTGGTAGATTTATTAGACATGATAGAAGCTCTTTTTATCGCTCCCAACAAAAGGTTTCTGTTAATCGTCAGTACATTTGGGTTTTCCTTTGGAATTACCGCGGTATAATTCGGATATTTTCCGTCGATCAGTCTACAGATCCAGATATGTTTTCCAAAAGTAAATTTAGCCATGTTTTCGTTAAAGTCGATGGTAACATCGTCATTTGAACTTGCTAAAATATTTTTGAAAATGTTTAAAGGCTTTTTAGGCATGATGAATTCCATCGGTTCGGCATTCATCAAATCTGTTCTTTTATAGACAACCAATCTGTGAGAATCTGTAGAAACGAAATTGGTTTCATTTTCTCCAAACTGGAATAAAACTCCCGTCATTACAGGACGAAGAGAGTCATTACTTGTTGCAAAAAGGGTATTTGTAAGAGCTTCAGACAAAACTCCGGCTGACATCGTAACACTTTGAGAAGCGTCAAATTCCGGTAATTCAGGATAATCATCCGCATTGTCCAATGCTACCGCGAAATTATCTTTTTCATCTAAAATCTCAAGCTGACTTCCGGTTCCTTCCGCATTATCCTTTACAGCCAACGTGAGAGGTTGCTCGCCGTAAGTCTTGATAAAATCCTGAAAAATCTTAGCAGGAACGGCAAATTTACCTGTATCATCAGACTTCACTTCAAGAGAAGTCACGAGGGTTGTCTCGCCATCAGATGCTGTAATGGTAACATTATTTCCGTCTAATTCAAAAAGATAGTTTTCTAAAATAGGTCTCGATTGAGAGCTTGATATTACGCCACTTACAGTTTGCAAAGCCTTCTGCAGTTCACCACTTGAAATAATAAATTTCATAGATTTAAAAATAAGTTTTTACAAATATAATAAATAGATGTAAGAATGAAAAAAATAATGTCTAGGAGTTTTTAACAAAGATCATTAATCTGTTTTCAGGCCTGAGATTATATTCACATTTTTATAATCATTAATTTTTGCATCGAAAATTTCGGATGTATAATAACTGATGCTTACTTTTTTATTGATGAGCGAATTATATTCTTTAGGAAGATCCAGATTTGATTCAATATTTGAAATCCAGTACAGTTTAGTTAAATTTTTATTGTCGCCTACCACATGAAAAACTACAAAATTGTCTTTTTCAATTTTAGTAATTGTTCCGTTGATCAGCAATTGAGCCTCAGCTTCCTGAGCGCTTTCTTTTGAGTTCATAATTTCCAAAAAAAGATCCGAACATTCACTTACCATCGCTATTCCTATTGCTCCTGCAAAATCATCCATAGCTTTATTATCATCAAATGCATCCGCTTTTGAAACATCAATATTATAATCCCTCTTCAGTTCAGCAGCGTACGGTGATGATGCTTTCAACATACAAATTCCCAATTGAGCTTCTAAATTTTTAGAATTTTTATTTTCAGATTTTACCTTAGCTACACAGTCGCAGGTCGCTTTAGCTATTTTCTGTTTGTAATCCTGCGAAAAAACAAAACCGGAAATAAAAACAGATAATGTAATAAGCATATTTTTCTTCATGGCTACTAAAAATTTCACCAAAGATAGATGATTAAGTGGGTAACGTCAAAATACTTACCCTATATTTGTAAAAAATAAAAATGCGAAAACCTCCTATCCATAAAAGTTTTTTCAATGCTTTTCGAGGTGTTTTCCTGATG
>CBFGVN010000619.1:0-2040 GCA_965651845.1 uncultured Chryseobacterium sp.
TTTTAGTCATGTATGCTTTAGTGGACTGTAACAATTTTTTCGTTTCTTGTGAGAGGACTTTAGACCCTACACTTGAAGGCAAACCCGTTGTGGTACTTTCCAACAACGACGGATGTGTTGTGTCTCGAAGCAAAGAGGCAAAAGATCTGGGTATTCCGATGGCGGCTCCTGCTTTTAAATATAAAGAGCTTTTCAAAAAGCATGATGTAAAGAGTTTTTCTGCAAAATTCGAATTGTATAATGCCAGAAGCCAACAGGTCATCGATATTGCAAGGTCATTTGTTGCAGAACATGAAGTGTATAGTATCGACGAATTATTTTTGAATCTCACAGGTTTTAAATACATCAACATCTACGACTATTGTATGGAGATTAGGGATAAGATTAAAACAGAAATCAATATTCCTGTAAGTATAGGCATTGCTCCTACAAAAACGTTGTGCAAAGTGGCCAATAGAATTGTGAAGGATTTTCCGCATAAGTTCGACGGAGTTTATATTTTAGACACTCCTGAAAAAATTGAAAAAGCTCTAAAATGACTCAATATCGGTGATGTTTGGGGAATCGGGCGCAGACTGGCCGTAAAAATGCAGGACAACGGAGTTCATAAAGCCTGGGATCTGCTTCAAAAACCCGAAATGTGGGTTCGCAAAATTATGGGTATTCATGGGGTGAGAATGATTAATGAGCTAAAAGGGATCCGCCAGTTGGAGCTGGATACTCCTTCTCCAAAAAAATCTATTGCCGTTACCCGCAGTTTCATGGAAATGCTGACTAAAAAAGAAGATGTACGCGAGCGGATAGAAACTTTCGGAATGTATTGTTCCGAACGTCTGAGAAAACAAAATACCTGCTGTAAAATGGTTACGGTGTTTGTACAAACAAACCGTTTCCGAAAAGATCTTCCGGAATACAGAAATGCAATAACCCGGATTCTTCCCAATCCGACCAATTCGTCGATCTTGATCGGCAGGGTAGTAAACGAACTTTTTGAAGCTATTTTTAAGGAAGGATTTCATTATAAAAAAGCCGGAGTGATCGTTAATGATTTTGTTCCTGAAGATCAACGATTAATCAATCTTTTTGAAGAAGATACCCAAAACCAGCATCTACCGGTGATGAAAGCTATGGATGCGATGAATAAAAAATTCGGAAAAGATAAAGTTCGTCTCGGAAGTATGAGCGGAGAAAATACGTACGGACGCAAACAGCTTTCCCCGGAATATGAAGCTTTCCTGAAAAATAATACCTTAAAAGAAGCTAATTTCCGTTTCCACTAAAAATTTAGTTTAAATATTGAAATTTAACATAAGATTCAAAAACTCAAAACTTATAACTCATCATTTATAACTCAAAAAATTACTTTCTCTCATATTTCCAGTTTCTGCCTTTGCCTTCGGAAATCCATTCCATGGCCTGTTCCATTCTTTTGTTTCTTGTGGCTTCCGTTTTTGCTTCGGTGATCCAGTTGATATATTCTTTACGAAAGGAGGGAGAGCCTTTTTCGAAAATGTCCCAAGCTTTTTTATTGTGTTGTAAAGCTTTTTTAAAATAATCAGGAATCGGAGTTTCCGTTTTTGAAGGGGCGGCTTTTTTCATCGTTACCCCCATATCCGTAAGTTCCATGGCTTCAAGAATCGCTTTTTTCAGCAGAGGTTTTGCAGGAAGGTCTTCCATTTTGGTAATTTTTCCCAAACTGAACATCGAACTTTTCTCGGCGTTCGTTTCCAATTCCTTTATTGTTTTCATTTCCCCATGCAGCCAGAACCCCATACTGCAATATTGCTTGAAAGAAGTTATCGAGCAGAGAATTTTCCCTTTATACATAAAGGTCGGAAATTTCCATTTGATTGCTTCTTCCGCATCAGGGCAGACTTCATGAATGGTTTCACGAAGATATTGTAAAACAGGTTTTGCAAAATCCGGGGATTTTTCAATGTATTCATCAACTTTTGCGTCGTACTTGTCCATAACGTTTAAAGATAATTTAAAATTTGATTAAATTAATAAGCGAAAGTCTGTCTAAACAAGCTCTAAAAA
>CBFGVN010000620.1:0-2039 GCA_965651845.1 uncultured Chryseobacterium sp.
AATTTATTTTATGAAGAGATTATTAAATAATAGTAAGAACTGAAAAATTAGGTGGTAATTTTCAATAAAAGTAGTCATATAGGAAAAGAAATAAACATAACCATTTGTACTATTAAGACTACAGGGTTGTACTATTTGTACTACATGATAAAAATAGGATAGGTATTTTACTATTTTTATATTTTAGAATAACTATAAATTATTAATTTAAAACAAAGTATTTCAATAAATTATAAAATAAATTATTCAATTCGATTTAAATTAAAAACCTGTCGGAATCATTTTTGCATCAATAATTCCATAATCACAAAAAATATAAATTATGAATACTAACAGACTTTCCGCTATAATGGAAAAAGCACTGAGTGATCAGATGAACAAAGAAATTCATGCATCACACGTTTTTTTGTCGTATGGAATCTGGGCAGATGATAAAGGATATCAGGGAATTGCCAATTTCCTTTACAGACACGCGCAGGAAGAAAGAAATCACTCTATCAAGTTCATGGAATATATTTTAAACAGAGGAGCAAAACCGAAAGTAGATGCCATTCCGGCGCCGCCAGCAGATCCGGAATCGTTAACCGCTTGTTTTGATGGAGTCTTTAAGCATGAAGTAGATAATACGACATCCATTTACAGATTGGTAGATCTGGCTATGGAAGAAAAGGACTGGGCAACATGGAACTTTATGCAATGGTTTGTTCAGGAGCAGATTGAAGAAGAAACGCTGGCTCAGAACTTAATCGATAAATTAAAAATTGCCGGAGGCGACAGAGCTACAGATGAATCTTTATTTACTTTAGATAAAACTTTACAGGAAACCCCGAACGATGTTCCGCT
Organism: uncultured Chryseobacterium sp.; assembly: GCA_965651845.1. Classification (GTDB taxonomy): domain Bacteria; phylum Bacteroidota; class Bacteroidia; order Flavobacteriales; family Weeksellaceae; genus Chryseobacterium. The sequence goes on from CBFGVN010000620.1 coordinate 844, forward strand.
GGCTCAGGAAGCAACGGGCGAAAATCCTTAAAAAGCCCAAAAGGCAAAACAAAAACTTATGAAATCTGTCAGAATCTTGGCAGATTTTTTTATTATGAAACTGTCTTTAAAATCACTATCTTTGCACACTCATAATTCAAGATTTATGGTTCAGAGTTTAAAGTTCATAGTTCAAAGAAGAGCTTGCTTTAACCTTACACTCTAAACCTTGAATATTAAACCTTAAACTTAGAATTTTACAATATGAAATGTGGAATCGTAGGCTTACCGAATGTAGGTAAATCAACTCTTTTTAACTGTCTGAGCAATGCAAAAGCGCAGTCGGCGAACTATCCGTTCTGTACCATCGAACCCAATTTGGGAACCGTTTCCGTACCGGATCACAGGTTGTTTGAGCTGGAAAAAATAGTAAAACCGGAAAGAGTTTTGCCAGCGGTTGTTGAGATCGTAGATATTGCAGGTCTTGTAAAAGGGGCAAGTAAAGGAGAAGGTTTAGGAAACCAGTTCCTGGCAAATATCCGTGAATGTGAGGCGATTATCCACGTTTTAAGATGTTTTGATAACGGAAATATCGTTCACGTTGAAGGTTCGGTAGACCCGTTAAGAGATAAAGAAATTATTGATATTGAGCTTCAGTTGAAAGATTTGGAAACTGTTGGAAAAGCAGTGGAAAAAGCAAAAAAATTCATCAAATCCGGAAAAAAAGAAGATATTTTGACGTACGAAACGCTTCAGAATCTTCAAAAATTCCTGGAAGATGGTAAAAATGCCAGAGAATTTACAACTGATGATTTCACAAAATCGATCATTGGTGATGTTCAGTTATTGACCAATAAACCTGTTCTTTACGTTTGTAATGTTGATGAAAATTCAATTAAAAACGGAAATGAATGGATAGGAAAAATCGAGGAAATGGCTAAAAATGAAGGTGCTGAGGTTGTTGTTTTGGCCGCTCAGATCGAAGCTGATATCAATGAACTGGAAACTTATGAAGAAAGAGAAATTTTCCTTGAAGAGCTAGGTCTTACAGAACCGGGAGTAAACCGTCTGATCAGAAAAGCTTACGATTTATTAAAGCTTCAGACGTACTTTACAGCTGGTGTGAAAGAGGTAAGAGCTTGGACGATCGGACAAGGTTGGACGGCGCCTCAAGCGGCTGGAGTAATCCACACAGACTTCGAAAAAGGTTTCATCCG
>CBFGVN010000621.1:0-2038 GCA_965651845.1 uncultured Chryseobacterium sp.
AAAGCAATCCCGATAGCCCAATGAGAATTGGCATTGCTCATTCCCATGACGGCTAAAAGAATAGCTACGATCACTACGAAATAGGTTAAGATTCTGTACTCGGCCTTTAGAAAAGCCATGGCACCGTCAGCGATATGTCCGCTGATAACTTTCATTTTGTCATCTCCGGCATCCTGCTTACTCACCCAGTTACTTTGAAGAAAGGTGTAAAGTAAGGCAACGACACCAAAGATTGGTACTAACACAAATAAGTCCATAGTTTAATATTTTTTTGGTAATAAAGAATTAAATATAATAAATAATTGCTACGAAATCGTGAAAAAATATTCTAACTATTTAAAAATTATTAGTTAAACGTTTGATCTGTTTGTTTGAAATTTATTTCAATAAATATTTACTTCCTGTTTTAAATTTTAAGTTTGGCTGAAGCCGAATTGATGTATAATATTTTTAAGCGGGCTAAAGCCCACTCCTATTGAATACAGCACATTGGTTATCTGCTTGTAAAAACAAAAAAGGATAAATGAAACCCATTTATCCTTTAATTTTATTTTAATAAAGAGAATTTTATCCTCCGTATTTATTGGCATAATCATGTTGAGATGCTCTGATTACCTGTTTTGCATGTTCAGCACCGTAAACCTCCTGGATTCTGCATTTTGCAGGCTCGTCCGGTAAGTTTTTGTAAGTCAGGAAATAGTGCATTAATCGTTTCACTTCCGCTTCAGGCAATTCTGAAATATCTCTGAAATGTCCGAAAGCGTGGTCACCGATCATTACAGCAACGATTTTATCATCTGCTTCACCGCCGTCGATCATTTTGAAACCTCCGATAGGGATAGCTTCCATCAACAAACCACCTGCATGAATATTGTGAGAACTTAAGACACAGATATCAAGCGGGTCATGATCTCCCATTGTAACGTCTGTTGCTCCTCTTTCAACAGCTAAATTCATCACAGCAGAATCGCAGTATGTTCTTGGAACAAAACCATATAATGCAGGAATGATATTAGAGAATTTTTGAGGTCTGTCTACCTTCAAAAAACCGGTTTCTTTATCTACTTCATATTTAATAGTATCTGAAGGAACGATCTCCACGAAAACATTTACAACATTTGGCGCATCTTCCCCTGCAGAAATTCCATGCCACGGATGTGCTTTAAAATTTGGAATCATTATTTAAATTTTTTATTTTTTTAGTTAAGCTATTATTAAAATTTCTCTTCTCAGGTCTTCTATCGTTGCTGAAATATAATCTTCACTGTTCATATAATTCATGATGAAAACAGTTTTGAACTCATCTAAATTCGGACTGCTGCTGAAGCCTTCATATGTTTTGTGAAGCAAATCTATTACAGCATTTTTAGAATCGACAATATTTTTCCATGAATTTTTTGTTAAATAAAGCTGCTGGGAAGAATTATACTCAAACTCTTCATTGATCGATTTTTCCGTAAGAAATATAAACTCATGAACAGCCAGTCCTTTATCAAACTTCTGCACAAGATTGGAAGGCTTTATCCTTTCTAAAAAGAGCGTCATCCTTTCATAGGACTGAGTTTTGTTTTCGGAATTCGATTTTATAGAAAGTAACTTGATTTCCTGTTCTTTAAGCTTGATGTAAGTAAATACAAATTGTCTGAGCAAAACCAAGAAAGGTATTGCAATGATCAATGCAAAAGCATATGGTAAATATCCTGAAAAACTTGTCATAATTTGAGGTAGCAAAATTACTAATTATTTAGTAGTTTTTGAATATGTTTTTCATCAATTCTTACTACAGAACCTTAAAATTTATTTTTAGCATCAAATATTCTTTCCAATCAGCATAAATAGTATTAATTTGCAGCTGCTAAATAAAACAGAAGTGTCTTTCAAAAATTATATATCAAAACTGTCTTTTAACGGTAAAATGAGTAGTAATATCAAAACATTTATTGCTTTTATTGTTAATTCTAAAAGATACAGTTCAAAATTTAAACAAAATAAACTTGATTTGAGCAATGACGAAACTTTTGTTTATCATTTCACAAAA
>CBFGVN010000622.1:0-2036 GCA_965651845.1 uncultured Chryseobacterium sp.
TCTCCGTCTTTGTTGTAGTCAATATAAACTGCATACGCTTCACTGTACACTGTTGACGTCCAAACCGGAGTTACGGAAATCGTGTAAGCAGAACCTCTGGTTACATTGGTAGAAACAGAAGTAAAATCTTCGTATCCTGCCGTACCTGTAGAAGTATTATTAATTGTTCCGAATTTCACATTTCCGATTCTTTCGTCACCTGTATTTGTAGCAGAAGCTGAACAGTAAGTCACTGTACTTCCTGCAAGAGTCGTTACGCTTACGGTGTTGCTTGATGGTGAAACATTTCCGGCCGCATCTTTTGCTTTTACTGAGAAGCTATACGTAGTTGAAGGAGTCAAGCTGGTTACAGTATAGGAAGTCAAAGCTGTGGAACCGATCAGTGAAGCACCCTGATAAACATCGTAACCTGTAACTGCTACGTTATCCGTTGCTCCTGACCAAGAAAGATTTGTGCTTGTAGAAGTAGTGCCTGAAGCCGCTAATACAGGAGCCGTAGGAGCCACAGTATCTGTTCCTCCGGAACCTGCATTTACAGTGATATTTGCATTATTTACATCAAAGAAAATATGGTTTGAACCTTTTACCATAATTCTTCCGGTAGTTGTCGCTGAATTTGGAATTGTTACTGCCTGAGAGCCGTCATTTGGAGTTCCTGCCAATAGGGTAGTCCATGTCGTTCCTGAGTTTGTCGACCAAAGAATATCTACGTTAGCAGCATTTACGCCATTTGCTGTAGTTCCCGCTACATTCCAGGTAACGGTTTGAGATGTTCCTCCCGTATATGTTGTCGCTGAATTTTGAGAACTTACACTGAAAGGTCCTGCTGTTCCGTTTACCGTGATCACTGCATCATCCGAATTATTTCCTGAACCTCCAGCTCTGTTATCGCGAACAGTAAATCTGAAATTGTAAGATCTTGCTACATTGGATAAAGCCTCAACAGTGATTTCTGAGCCTGCTGTTGTAGTAGCGCCTGCTAAAATCGAAGCCATTCTTGGGAAATATCTCGTTGGCGTAGTTTGTGGTGTCCATGATCTGAAAGTAGGACCTGAAGCTTTTGTAGCACTTGCGGCCGAACTAGCTCCTGTTTGAGAATTAGACGCGTTATCCATTTGTTCCCAGATGTAGGTTAAAGAATCTCCGTTTGCGTCTGTTCCGGTTCCCGTTAACATAAATGGTGTTCCTTTCGGAATGGTATAATCTAAACCTGCATTTGCCGTTGGAATTGAATTTCCTGTGTTTGTGCTTACAGGACAGGTTTTAGCTTTAATATTATTCGTGATTTGCTGAATGCTGATCGCATGGAAGAAAGCATCAGAATGCGGCTGAATATCCTGAGACGTGATTCCTGCATACCCCATGATGGTTGATCCCGATCCAGGTTCCATATTCACTCCAGTTCCTTCATTACTCATTGAGAAAGTATGGTTTCCACCAAATTGATGTCCCATTTCATGAGCTACATAATCGATGTCGAAATTATCGCCTGAAGGAATGGCATCTGCCGGAGAAGTATATCCGCTTCCTTTGGATCCATTTGTGCAAACACAACCTATACACCCTGCGTTTCCACCACCTCCGGAAGCTCCGAATAAATGACCGATATCGTAATTTGCTTCACCGATTACAGAAGTTAAGGTTGATTGCAGCTGGGAATTCCAGTTATTCATCTGGGAAGCCGGAGAGTATGGATCAGAAGATGCACTTGTGTAAATTACGGCGTCATTATTAGCAATCAAAACCATTCTTGCTGAAAAATCTTTTTCAAAAACTCCGTTTACACGAGTCATGGTGTTGTTCATTGCAGCTAAGGCATTGGCTTTTGTACCTCCGAAATAGGCTGTGTATTCTCCTGTGGAAGATAATGCGAGCCTGAATGTTCTTAATTTAGCATCATCTGCATTAGGTCTTGCCGCAACGTTTGTATTGGCAACGCCTTTTTGAGCGACATCAATCACGGTACACTCAAATTTGTTGAGATCATCTTTTTTATCTGATTTTTTATAAACCTCATAAGTAGAAAGATCTTTGGT
>CBFGVN010000623.1:0-2034 GCA_965651845.1 uncultured Chryseobacterium sp.
CTGATTAGTTTTAAATACATCAATACTTTTCGTCGTTGTTGAAAGTTTATTCCACTCTTCAACTTCCTTTAAAAACCATACACAATCTACCGTACGAAGGACTTTTCGGATGCTGTAATCGTATTTTTCTTTATTTAAAATATTTTCAACATGGTCATTGGCCACCGTATCCGAATGGAAATGGAGAATTCTATTGTCTTTAAAAATAACCTCAGGTGTGATCTTAGATTTTAAAACAATACCTTCCAATGTTCTGCAACGCGATAATGCCACATAAACCTGACCTGCAGTGAAGCTTTTTCCTGCATCTATAATCACTTTATCAAATGTAAGTCCCTGGCTTTTATGAATCGTAACCGCCCAGGCAAGTTTTATCGGAAACTGTTCGAAACTTCCTAAAACTTCTTCCTTAATATTTTTATCAGTATCCAGGAAGTATTTTTTCTGCTCCCAAACTTCTCTTTTTACAACAATTTCCCGGTCGCTTCCATCGAGAATGACCTTGATCTCGTTTTCATCCAAAGCTGAAATTTCGCCCAGCTTTCCGTTGAAATATTTTTTCTCCCCTGAAATATCATTCCTGATAAACATGATTTGGGCTCCTATTTTCAGTTCTAAAAACTGCTCATTGGGAAACTGGTTTTCTTTAAATTCACCGAAAAGTTTGGCTTCATAAGTTTTAGCATCCATTTTTATTTCCGCCAATTTCTCCACATTGATCTCATCTGCCATTTTATTGTGGGAACACAGGTAAACGTATGACTCATTGCCTATTTCAAAATCAGGATCGTATCTTTCATTTAAATGCTCAAAATCAATATTAGCAACGTCTCCGTCTCGAATAGCATTTAAAATTTCCAGGAATTCCTGATCGGTCTGACGATAAACTTTCGTTAGTTCAATTGTAATTAAAGGAATTTCTTTAATCGCAAGACTATCAAAAAAGAAAGGCGAATTGTAAAACATTTTCAGGATATGCTCATCCCTCACCACAGGCGGAAGCTGGTACAGATCTCCGATGAAAAGCATCTGAACACCACCAAAACGCTGATTGTTCCTTCTGATAAATCTTAGTGAAAAATCCATCATATCCAAAACATCTGCACGCAGCATGGAAACCTCATCGATGATAATGATTTCTACTTCTCTTAAAAGCTTAAGTTTATCTTTTCGATATTTGAAATGCGGCATCAGATCGGCAATATTGTTGGCCAAACTGGTATCTATTCTTTCTGTTGTCGGTAAAAAAGTTCTCAAAGGCAGACCAAACATCGAATGAATAGTAACACCTCCTGCATTAATCGCAGCAATCCCTGTCGGTGCCACTACGATATGCTTTTTGCGTGTGCGTTTTACAAAATCATTAAGAAAAGTCGTCTTTCCTGTTCCTGCTTTTCCGGTGAGAAAAACACTTCGGTTGGTATGCTCTATTAAGTCAAAAAAATGATTGTTCATCGTCGTCAAAATTACGGAAAATGAATTTGAATTCTTTATCTTGGCACAACTTTTGAAAATTATTGCTCAGAAAAAAAAATTATGAAAAATATATTCCTGCAAATATCTACTGTCGTATTTTGTATTAGCCTAACTTTAGTTTCGTGTAATACAGCAAAAAAAGCCAATGCTAATCTCCCTAAAGATATTGCGGAAAGACCTGCTGATGAAAACAGCCAGACTTACGATCAGGCTCAACTGGATAAAATAAAAGCTTCTATAGAATCTGAAATATCTAAAGAAAAATGTACCAATATCAATGACTGGACGTTTGCTCCGATGGGCGCAAAATCTTGCGGCGGACCTCAATTATATATCGCTTATCCGAAAAAACTGGAAGCCACAATCCTTCCAAAAATCAATGATTATACGGAAAAGGTAAAAGCTTTCAACCAAAAATACAATATCATGTCAGACTGTATGATGATTGAACCGCCTACTTCCATCAAATGTGTAGACGGAAAGCCTGAACTTGTACACTAGTAAATTATATATATTAAAAAAGCTTTATCGAATTCGATAAAGCTTTTTTATATTTTG
>CBFGVN010000624.1:0-2033 GCA_965651845.1 uncultured Chryseobacterium sp.
GAATTTTTTTAAAGGTTCCCCCAACAAAACATATACTCTCATCGCTATTCCCTTCGGAATACTGCTGAATGTATATATAAATTATAAGGTGAAGCAAAACACACAAAGGATTAAACAAGGAAAATTGATTTAGAATGAATAATGCTATAATAGTACCCGGAGTAACAGATTTGAATAAAGGAGATCAGGCATTGGTCTGGGAAAGCTGGAGGCTGGCCAAAGATACCGGACTGTACGACGAGGTCTTTATTTTGGATGCCGGTGATAATGCGGAAGAAAGAGCATTGTTGTGTCAACAGTCGGAGGAACACGGCTTTAAATTATTAGATAATATTTTAAAACATCCCCGAAGAGGGCAGCATAAATCCGGAGAGCATATCAAAGAATCTAAGCTTGAACTTTTAAAGCAGATTCGAAATGCCGGAATGGATTTTAAGAACACCAGATATTTAATTAAAATTTGTAAAGATCTCAATAAAGTAAAGAAAAATTTTGATGATAAAACCTATCAGACGGTTAAACAGTTTCATGATGCAAAAACCATTTTTGTAAAAGGAGGAGGTTTTATTCATGCTTATGGTGAGAAAACGGCGCCATATTTAATGTGGTATTTTTTATTCTATGTAAGATTGGCAAAAGCATTGGGAAAGAAGGTTGTCTTTTTACCTAATTCTTACGGTCCGTTTATAGGATTGACGGTGAAGAACCAGGTACGCACCGTTTTCAATCAGTTGGATTTGGTGTATGCGCGTGAAAATGTTTCATCTAAAAGTTTAGGTGAGTTATTAGAAAAGAATATTCCGGTGGAGATGGATCTCGGGTTTTTCTTGGAAAAAGGAAGCCAGGATGAAGCTTTGAAGATTTTACAAAAGTATCATTTAACACCAGAGGATAAAATTGTGGGGGTTACCATCCGGCCTTGGCGTTTTCCGGGCTTATCAAATCCGGAAGGGCTGTACAAAAAATACATCGACTCGGTTGTAAGCCTTACAAAACATATGTTGAGCAAAGGATACAAAGTGGCTTTATGCAATCAGTCATTGGGGCCAAATTCTCACGAAGATGACCGGAATGCCATTAAAGATTTGCTGGAAAAAGTTCAGGATCCGAATTTGGTTTGGATTAATGAGAATTTACCCTGCGATACCTTGAAAGCGGTGTATTCCAATTTTTATTTCTTCATCGGGACGCGTTTTCACTCCATTATATTTTCGCTGACGTCCTTAGTTCCGTCTATTGCCATAGGATATGGCGGCAACAAGGCTCTGGGCATCATGGGAGATTTTAATTTGGACGATTATGTAGTGCAGATTCAGGATGTACAACCTGATTTGCTGATTACAATGTTTGATAAAGCCATTTCAGAATATGATCAGATAAAATCAAAGCTGGATCAGTCGATGAGCCTGGTCACAGATAGCCGCAACAGATTAATAAAAGACATCCAATCCTTATATTAAATATGAAAATAGTTCGGACATCAACAGTACCATTGTCCTTAAATCTTTTATTAAAAGGACAATTGAAATTCTTAAACGAGTTTTATGAGGTTGTAGGAATATCTTCCGAAGGCGAATTACTTGATGAAGTAAAGCAGAGAGAAGGTATAAAAACGATTAAAGTGAATATGGAAAGAGGAATCAGTCCTTTAAAAGATCTGAGTTCTCTCTATAAATTGTATAAAATTTTAAAAACAGAAAAACCGGTCATTGTACACTCCATAACGCCTAAGGCAGGGCTTCTCACCATGCTTTCGGGGAAATTGGCAGGGGTTCCGATCCGAATCCACACCTTTACGGGGCTGATTTTTCCTACCAGAAAAGATCCGGTGCAGAAGCTTCTTATTAATATGGACAGGCTGCTATGCTCGGCCGCTACTCATGTTTATCCGGAAGGGGAAGGAGTGAAAAAAGATTTGATTAATTATAAAATCACTTCAAAATATTTAAGAGTTATCGGAAATGGAAATGTAAATGGGATCGATCTGAATCATTTTTCGCCCGAACAAATTTCCGAAGAACAGAAAAAGCTTT
>CBFGVN010000625.1:0-2027 GCA_965651845.1 uncultured Chryseobacterium sp.
AAGAAACAGATATTTACCGCTTTTCTGTCGAAATATTGATCTGCGAAAGCGATACCCGCTCCCAAAGGAATTTGTCCTCCAACAATACCATGACCTCCGTAAAATCTGTGTTCTTTACTGAAAATGTGCATAGATCCACCCATACCTCCGGATGTACCTGTAGCTTTACCGCAAAGTTCTGCCATGATTCTCTTAGGATCTACTCCCATCGCCATTGGATGGATGTGGCATCTGTAAGCGGTGATCATACTATCCTTTGTTAAATCCATTGCATGCGTAAATCCGGCAGGGATAGCCTCCTGACCATTATACAAATGTAAAAAACCTCTGATTTTTTGTTTTAGATAAAGAGAACGGCATTTGTCTTCAAACCTTCTCCACATAGTCATATCTTCATACCACTTCAGGTATACCTCTTTAGAAAATTCTTTCATGTGTTAGCTCTTGCTTATTTATTATGAAATAGTTGAGCAAAATTATAAAAAAAACTTTGTTTTTATTGTATATAGATCAATTGTTTTTTTAGTTATAGTATTATATTTACATTATCAAACTAGAATATGGAAGAAAAACAGCCTTCACTATTACATAAAATCTCAAAAATTATCTCCGATTTTTTCAATCCTTTGGTTTCTTTGTTTATCTTTTTTGTCTACATGAGCGTGAGAAGTTATACATTAAAAGACTAACTCCTCTACTTTCTTCCTATATTATTAATGATCATTCTACCCGTGATCAGCTGGCTGGTGTGGAATGTGAAGACTGGAAGATACACGAATATGGATGTTTCCAACCGTATCCAGAGAAAGACTTTATACATTTTTATTGCAGTTTGCGTTGTTGCTTACCTTGCTTTTCATTATTTTAAAAACGGAAGCCTGGACTTTGTCATGCTGTTTATTTTAATTCTTCTATTTGCTATGCAGATCAGCAATTATTTTATTAAAAGCTCTATGCATACTGCTTTCAATATTTTTGTTGCCGCATTATTTTTCTCATTGAATACCTTCATGGGTTTTGTTTGGCTGGGAATTGCAGCTTTGGTCGGGATCACGCGGATTATTCTGAAAAGACATACTCCCAGAGAAGTATTGATGGGCTCTGCAATTGCTTTCATGGTATCTTTTATTTACTTATATTGCAATATACAATTTCAACATTAAGAATTTAATATGAAAATAAATCATCTTACCTCTGCAGAGGAAAACTTAATGAAACTGTTCTGGAAGCTGGAATCCTTTTATTTAAAGGACATCATGGAGCAGCATCCGGAACCAAAACCGCATCAGAACACCGTTTCCACCTATCTGAAAATATTGGTTGAAAAAGGATATTTATCGACTGAAAAAGAAGGACGAATCTTTAAATACAGCGTTCTTGTGCCGTTGGAAGGGTATAGAAAATTTTTACTGAAAGAGCTTTCACTTCATTTCTTCAATAATTCGGGTAAGGAAATTCTTGAGTTCCTATTTAATGAAAACCTAATTTCACAGGATGATCTGCGAGGATATTTTGATTTAAAAATTGAAATGAAACCCGCAAAAATAAAGGAACCGAAACATGAATATGCCAATGAAGTGCTAAACCCGAAAAAAGATAAAAAAAGCAAAGACAAGAAGAAAAAAAAGAAAAAAGATCAGCTTAAATAACCATTAACACTAAAAAAACACTCAAATCATGAAAACAAAGTTTCAAGAAACGTTAAGCCGTGCCAACGAGGTCATTTTCCGCTATCCGGTAGTTTTGGTAATGGCATTACTCGCCGCAATCGGGGCGATTTGCATGTTTGAAAATAACAGGGAACGAGAGTTGTTTTTTGTCTTTTCAAAATTTACCATTTGTGCCTGTCTGGGAATTTCATTGATGTTTGCCTTAAAAATGTTGTCCCAGCGAATCGGAAAAGAGCTTCTGCTACAACTTTTCGGAGTTGTTTTTCTTGTGGGATTTTATTTTGTTTTTCCCGGAAAAGAGAAGGATTTCACCGAAGTGTATGGCTATATTATTGCTATTACAGTGCTTTTAACACA
>CBFGVN010000626.1:0-2023 GCA_965651845.1 uncultured Chryseobacterium sp.
AAAAGAGCCAAACTGGAAGGTGAAAGAGCGAAGATAGAAGCAGAGAGAAGGGCTTTAGACGGTAACAACAGAGTGTATATTTACAGCAACTCTATGAACAGACCGATGAAATTCGACAAGGTAAGAGTGATGAAAATGGATAACAATGCGATGGGAGGTCCCGGTATGAAAAGGATTTCAGGTGATCTGAGTAATGTGAAGCTGTACATCGACGGAAAAGAAGTAACAAGACAGGAAATTGACGCTTTGGATCCGAATAAGATCAAGAACATGAATATTAATAAAAGAACGACCGACAGCGACAGTTCGGGAGAAATAAGAATCGAAACTAAAAAATAAAGTTCCAATCAGCTTTGTCAATAAATTTAAGAATGAGCTTTAAATTTTAAGCCTTAAACTTTAAACCAACTTTATTGACAAGGCTTTTTTTAATACAATTATGAAAAATAATATTCTACTTTTTTTGCTTTTAAGTGTATGTACCCATGCACAGATTAATCGATTTTTCTATGAATACAAGTTCATTCCGGATTCCAACGACAAAACCGACGTGAAAAAGGAAATGATGCTTTTGGATATTGATAAAAACGGATCCAATTATTACAGCAGGGATAAATTCGTTGCAGATTCTACTTCAATGGCAGATGTTCAGAAGCAGATAAAAGGCGGTTCCGGGAGTATTAATATCAGCAGAAGAGACAGTCCGGGACAGGTTAATTATAAAGTCACAAAGTCTTATCCTGATTTTAAAACATATTTGTTTACAAGAGTTTCTATGGATCAGTACAAAGTAAGGGAAGATCAGAAACCAGAATGGAAAATTCTACCGGATAAACAGAAAATCGGCGAATATAATGCTCAGAAAGCTACCACAACTTATGGCGGAAGAGAATGGATTGCCTGGTTCAGTACCGATATTCCTTTTCAGGATGGCCCATATAAGTTTTACGGGCTTCCGGGACTCATTGTAAAGCTGGAAGATACTACAGGATCACATATCATGACTTTGGTTGGAAACAAAAAAATCCAGACTGAAGCATCTATCGGAGAAATTGATATGCCTGGAAATGTAAGAATGATGGGAATCGGAGGAAAAGAAATTGAAGTCAGCAAAGAACAATACAAAAAACTTTGGAAAGCTTATGTAAACGATCCTTCAAAGAATATGAGAGAAATGATGATGAGAAACGGAGGAGGAGATAATACAAGGATTGCTTTCAAAATGAGAACCCAGGACGGAAAAGAAATCTCAGATCCCAACCAGGTGTTTAGGGAAATGGAAAAAAGAACAAAGGAATCTTTAGCAAAAAATAACAATCCGATCGAACCGGATTTAACAAAATAAGCAAAGACGTAACTTTTTTAATTTTTTTGACAGGATAAAAGAAATTTTATCCTGTTTTCTTTTTTAATTAACTAGAATAAAAATATCCGGGGCGGAAGCAAAGCTTCCGCCCCGGATTATATTTTACATTGTAATCAGTTATTAAGACAATTTCTGAGAATCTGCAATAAACTGAGCCAACCCGCTATCTGTTAATGGATGTTTTAGCAAACTCAAGATCGGAGGAAGCGGTGAAGTGATCACATCAGCACCGATTTTAGCACAGTCGATAATGTGCATTGAGTGACGGATAGAAGCCGCCAAAATCTCAGTTTCGTACATATAATTATCGAATATCAATCTGATTTCCTGGATCAAGTTTAATCCGTCGGTTGAAATATCATCTAATCTTCCCAGGAATGGAGAAACATAAGTTGCTCCGGCTTTAGCTGCCAAAAGCGCTTGTCCGGCAGAGAAAATCAATGTACAGTTTGTTTTAATTCCTTTATCAGAAAAATATTTTAACGCTTTGATACCATCTTTAATCATTGGGATTTTTACCACGATATTCGGGTGGATCGCTGCCAACTCTTCCCCTTCTTTGATCATTTCTTCGTAAGTTGTAGAAAGAACTTCTGCAGAAATATCCCCGTCTACAATTTCGCAAATTGCTTTGTAGTGATTTTTGATCGCTTCAGC
>CBFGVN010000627.1:0-2015 GCA_965651845.1 uncultured Chryseobacterium sp.
GAATTTTTTAAATATATCTTCAATGTAGCAGATTCGGCGATTACGGTGGGAGCTATTTTTTTACTGCTATTCAGAAAAAAAGCTTTCCCAAATGGCCTCGAATTTTAGAATATTTTACATCGGATGAAAAAAGTTATCAAAAATATTTTTAAATTTTTCCTGCTTCTTCTTGTTGCAGGAATTATTTTTATTGCCTGGGCAAATTACAGCATCAAAAAAGTTAGTGATGCTTATATTTCTTACAATATTGCAGATATTCCGGAAACAAAAACTGCCTTGCTCCTTGGGACAAGTAAAAACCTGAACAGCGGACTTCCCAATGCCTATTTTTATAATCGGATTCAGGCTACAGTAGATCTGTACAAAAGCGGAAAAATAGAATACATCATTGTAAGCGGCGACAATAGCCGGAAAAGCTATAATGAGCCAGAAGATATGCTTTTAACATTGATTCATTACGGAATTCCCCAGGATCGGATTTTTCTGGATCATGCAGGCTTCAGAACACTGGATTCTGTTGTAAGGGCAAAGGAAATTTTCGGGCAGACTAAACTGGTGATTATTTCCCAGAAATTTCATAATGAAAGAGCCGTTTTTTTAGCTAAAAAAAATGGCATTGATGCATTCGGATACAATGCAAAAGATGTCAATAAATATATGGGTTTTAAAACAAATATACGGGAATATTTTGCTAAGGCTAAAGTGTATTATGATCTAATTTTTGGTGTGAAGCCTAAGTTTGGAGGAGAGAAGATTTTGATACCTTAATTTCTCTTTGATTTAAACATGGTTTTAAGTTTCGACTAAAGTCAAGAGGAACATCTCATTTTTGAAAGCGGACTAAAGTCCGCTCCTATTGAAGCCTCTGATTACTTAAATTCATACTTCAACACAAACATCTGTGTAAATCCGTGTAATCAGTGGGAAAATAATTAAATTTGCAATTCATTAATTTTTAAATATAAATTTTAAACAATGTCAAGAATTCTTACCGGCATTCAAGCCACCGGAACACCGCACCTTGGTAATTTGTTGGGTGCCATTATTCCTGCGATCGAGTTATCGAAACAGGAAGGAAACGAATCATTTTTATTTATTGCAAACTTACATGCTTTAACGCAGATTAAGGATGCTAAAGTAATGAAACAGTATACTTACGAGATTGCTGCGGCTTGGCTGGCTTGTGGGTTGGATACAGAAAAAACATATTTCTACAGACAAAGCGATATTGCTGAAGCCTGTGAACTTTCTTGGCATTTATCATGTTTTTTTCCTTATCAGAGACTTACTTTGGCCCATTCATTCAAAGATAAAGCAGACAGATTACAGGATGTAAATGCAGGTTTGTTTACCTACCCGCTCCTAATGGCTGCAGATATTTTATTGTATGACGCTGAAATTGTTCCTGTAGGAAAGGACCAGCTTCAGCACCTGGAAATTGCGCGTGATGTAGCTGCAAAATTCAATAATCAGATGGGGGAAGTTTTGGTATTACCTCAGGCTGAGCTTCAGGAAGATACGAAATATGTTCCCGGAACCGATGGTCATAAAATGTCGAAATCCAGAGGAAACATCATTAATATTTTCTTACCTGAAAAAGAATTGAAAAAACAGGTAATGAGCATCGAAACGGATTCTAAATCTTTGGAAGAGCCCAAAGATCCTGAGACTGATAAAGTGTTTGCAATTTATCAGCTTATTGCAACTCCTGAACAGACTGAAGAACTAAAAGCAAAATATTTAGCCGGAAACTTTGGGTATGGTCATGCCAAAAAAGAGCTTTTGGACTTAATCCTTACAAGGTTTGAAAAAGAAAGGGAAACTTTCAATTATTATATGAATAACCTTGATGAACTGGAGGCGAAACTTCAGGAAGGAGCTGCAAAAACAAGAGTAATTGCCCACGAAACCATTAAAAGAGTAAGGGAAAGTTTGGGATTTTAAAATTAATTACCAAATTTATGATAAATACGTTTCGGCGGGCTCGTTTTCAACGAGCCCGCCGAAAATTTTAT
>CBFGVN010000628.1:0-2014 GCA_965651845.1 uncultured Chryseobacterium sp.
CAGAGTAAAATTAACTGCAGTTCCTTTGGCTTTGCAAATCCCCATCGGTTCTGAAGATACTTTTGAAGGTGTCATTGATCTGATCAGACAAAAAGCATTGTACTGGACCGATGAAAACGGAGAAACGATTATTGAAAAAGAAATTCCCGAAAATTATAAAGTCGAAGCTAATAAATGGAGGATAAAATTAATGGAAACCTTAGCAGAATCCGACGAAATATTCTTTGAAACATTCTTAGATTCCGAAGCTCAAATTTCCGAGGAAATGATTGTTGAAGCGATACAAAGAACCTGTCAGTCAAGAAGTCTGGTTCCAGTTTTGTGTGGTTCCGCTTTTAAAAATAAGGGCGTTCAACCATTGCTTGATGCGATTGTAAGTTATCTTCCCGCTCCGAATCAATTGTCTTCCATTAAAGGAAAAGATGCGAAAACCGAAGAAACAATCGAGCTTGAAAGAAATGAAGAAGAAACTTTTGCGGGATTGGTTTTCAAAGTAATGATTGATAAGCACATGGGTAAACTTTCAATGCTAAGAATTTATTCAGGAAGTATAAAATCTGGTGATACCATTCAGAATGTGAGAACCGGGGAAAACTTCAGAATTTCGAGAATTTTGCAGATGCAGTCGGACAAAGCCTTAACAATTGAAGAAGGAAAAGCTGGTGATATTGTGGCTCTAACAGGAATAAAAGATGCAAAAACAGGAGATTCTTTATCTTCTCCTGAAAAGCCCGTTTTGCTTGAGTCGATTACGATTCCTGCTCCGGTTATCCGGGTTTCTATTGAACCGAAAACAAATGCTGATGAAAAATCTTTCGGATTGGTTTTGTCTAAAATCCAGGAAGAAGATCCATCATTAGTAGTTGAAAGAGATAGGCAGACAGGCGAAACTTTGCTAAGTGGTTTAGGTGAACTGCACCTTGAAGTTACGTTGGAAAAAATCCGGCTGAATCATGGAATTGAAATCAACCAAGGAAAACCTAAGGTTTCTTACAGGGAGATTTTAACAGAAACAAAGACTCACAGAGAAAAACTTGTGAAGCAAAATGGTGGAAGCGGACAGTTTGCCGACATCACTTTTGAAATCGGACCTAGAAATGATGATAAAACCGGTTTGGAATTTATTAATCAAATTAAAGGAGGTGTAATTCCTGGTGAATTTATTCCTTCCGTGGAAAAAGGCTTCAGAGAAGCGATGGAAAACGGAGCTTTAAACGGCTATCCTTTGGAAAGCATGAAAGTTACTCTCCTTGACGGATCAGCGCACAGCACAGATTCTGCTGCTTTTGATTTTGAAATTGCTGCAAGAGACGGTTTCAGAGCGGCCGCAAAAAGTTGTAACCCAAAATTATTGGAACCCATCATGCAGGTTGAGATTCAAAGTATTGAGGAATATACCGGAGCTGTAACTGCGGATATCAATAAACGAAGAGGAATTATCACTTCGATTGATGAAAAATCCGGAAGAAAAATCTTTACTGCGGAAGTTCCGTTGGCATCTACTTTCGGATATATTTCCGATCTGAGAACGTTAACGAGCGGTAGAGCTTCGATCAGCATGAAATTGTCGCACTATGCTTTGGTGCCTGATTTCATTGCCAATACATTAGTAACCTAAAAAAAACGAGGGCTGTAAATTTATTTTGCAGTCCTTGTTTGGGTTATAGAAGTGAATAGTCAATTGTAAATTGTGAGTTTCTTGCAGTTTTTGCTGATTGCGCAAATCTTTTTTATTAAAAACACCTCCTGCCAACTCTCACAGATATTAATATTTTAAACTTCCATCATCCAGCTTCCAACCTCTAACCCCAACAAACACTCAAACCCTCAAACCCAAACACTCTCCCACTCTTCTACTTCTCAGGCATCACTTTATAAGTAGGGTCTTCCAGAATATTAACTTCAATCACAGCTTCTGCATTTTTCAGCATTTTTCTACAATCTTCGCTTAAATGTTTTTAATGTAATTTTTTATTTTGCTGAGCATATCTTTTTGATAATTTATCTAAAGTAT
>CBFGVN010000629.1:0-2009 GCA_965651845.1 uncultured Chryseobacterium sp.
CCCAAAAAATTTACCTTTCAAAAATACTTTTATTTTTTGTGTTGTCATGCTGCGCCTGTCGAAGCATCTTTCTAATAAATCTATATTTTCTTTATTAAATCATTTTTATTTTTAAAGAATATATAAAAACTTATCTTTGCACATAATTTTTTCACATGCTTTACACAATAATAAAAGCACTACATATCATCTTCATGGTAAGCTATTTTGCGGGAATTTTTTATCTCGTGAGGATTTTCGTTTACTATAAAGATACTGATGAATTTGCCGAAGATAAAAAGAGAATTCTAAGGGAACAATACACATTCATGGCCCGAAGGCTTTGGAACATCATTACCGTTCCAGCGGGAGTGATTATGACAGTTTGTGGATTAACGATGATCTTTTTGAATTTAGGATTAATGAAAACACCTTGGTTTCATTTAAAACTTACTTTCCTGGTTGGTCTGGCAATTTATCATTACTGGTGTTGGAAAAAGGTTTTACAACTCAAAAAACTTAACGGAAATACCTTAGAAACGGCTAATATTAAATTAAGGCAAGCCAATGAAATTGCAACTTTTATTTTATTCCTGGTTGTTTTCACTGTGATCTTAAAATCTATGGTAATTGAATATTGGTGGCAATTAATTACAGGATTTTTCGTTTTGGTATTTTTAATCATGATGACCGTTAAACTGGTTAATAAAAACAAGAAATAAATAAAGCTTTAGGCTAGAGGCAGTAGGCGGCAAGCTTTTGCCTGCTGCTTATAGCATATTGCTTACTGCAAATTAAAAAACTATGATTGCAATTTTAAAAAAAGAACTTTGGAGCTATTTTGGGAATTGGAGCGCATGGATCATCATTGCGGCTTTCAGTTTGATAGCGACATTGTTTTTGTTTTTTTTCGAGAATGATTCTAATATTTTTGACATTGGGATGGCTTCTTTACAAAGCTATTTTGTGTTGGTTCCTTGGTTATTGATGTTCATCATTCCGGCACTTTCCATGAAAACTTTTGCGGAAGAACAACAAACAGGAACCCTGAACTGGTTGTTTTCTCAGCCTTTAAAAATTTCAGATCTGGTTCTTGGAAAGTTCTTATCCGTTTGGGTTGTCGGGATTTTATGTTTAATTCCATCATTAATTTACCTTTACACCGTCTATGTTTTGGGTGTTCCGGAAGGAAATATCGACCTTGGAATGACATTCGGAAGTTATTTCGGATTAATTATCTTAATTGCAGCATTTTCAGGAGTCGGGATTTTGGCTTCTTCGCTTTCTCAAAACCAGATTATGGCTTATCTGTTGGGCGTTTTTATGTGTTTCATCATGTATTTCGGAATTGAACAATTGGCAAGCTATAAATTGTTGGGAGGAGCAGATTTTATTTTGCAGAATATCGGTTTTTATCAGCATTTTTTAGGCTTTACCAGAGGTTTGATCGATTTTAAGGATGTGGCTTATTTTGTTTTAATCATTGGGGTTACCCTAGTTTTGTCCAACCATTTTATCAATAAAAAGAAGTAGAGTTATGAAGAAGATATCATTCAAATCGCCATTCGGAATTTTACTGTTTGTTATTTTGCCGTTGGTCGTTATTCTTGTCTTTTCAGGAATCAGATTAGATTTAACCAAAGAAAAAAGATATACACTTTCCGATAACACGATTAAGATTTTAGAATCAATCAAAAAGCCCGTGACCGTTGATGTTTATCTGGAAGGAGATTTCCCTGCGAGCTTTAAACAGCTGCAGAGCGAAACGAAATTCATGCTGGAGGAGTTCAGAAAAATTAATCCTAAAATTGATTTTAAATTCATCGATCCGATTAAAAGTAAAATTTCTCAGGATACATTGATGGCTATGGGAATGCAGCCTTCTGTGCTTCCTGATGTAAAAGACGGAAAGGTTTCCCAGATTTATTTGTTTCCTTATGCGGTTGTAAAATATGGTGAAAGGGGAGTTTCTATTCCGTTGGTGGTGCAGCAGACGGGAATTGATGCGGATCAGCAGTTGACGAAATCCA
>CBFGVN010000630.1:0-2007 GCA_965651845.1 uncultured Chryseobacterium sp.
TTCATTCTTCGGTTATTTTTTTATGTATATTATATCTTCAATGTTTTTATTTCTAAAGGACGAATCATTTCTTAAAATACTTTAACATTTTATTTAATTTTTAAACAACATGTTCAGAATGATGTCTTTTCTTTCGGAAATGATCTTATCAAATTCTTCTTCGGTAATCATAAGATTTTCCATTAATAAAGGTCTTACCGCACTCGGGAAAACCAATAAGGAAACCATATTAAGGACAAACTGGATAGGCTCCATTTTTTCGATATTTCCCAATTCCATTTCCTCTTCTATATCGGTGTACAATTTTTTCAATTCATCTTCTTCAATATCTTTTTTGTGGCAGTTTCCTTTGTTGATCTGCGAAACGATATAAGTTTCCAAATATGGATACTGAAGACTCGTAGAAAGGCTTCCTTCTATGAACTGACCAATTTTTTCCTTAAAAGGCAGATCAGAATTCATAATGATTTCAGATTTTTCATGTTCTACTTTCTGCGCTTCGTCAAAAATAATCTGGATAAGATTATCTCTAGAGCGGAAATAGTAGTTTATAAGTGTTCTGTTGACTCCTGCTGCATCTGCAATCTCTTGGGTAGTAGCGTCAAACTTACCTTTCACAAAGAACAAATTCTTTGCTGTCTCCTTGATCAATTCTTGTGTTTGGTCTTTTTTTGCTTGATTTGACATTTTTGTTAAACAAATTTGTGCAAATTTATATTAATTTTTATTTTTGACAAAATTGTTAAACAAAATTATTAAACAAAATTGTATGACATACATCATATTTTTTTAAGTTATCTAAAAACAAGAAACCTATTAGGTTTTTGAAACCTGTTAGGTTTGTTATGAGCTCAGGAGCTTATAAACAAAAAAACGAACAGGAATTCTGCTCGTTTTTATTATTTAAAGTAATTTAATTTTATCGTCCAAAATATCGATGATCTTATCTTTATAAAGTCCGCCGATCGCTTTTTTGAAGTTCTTTTTACTCATCTGTACTTCATCTTTAATTTCTTCAGGGGAAGATTTGTCTGAAAGATAAAGCAAGCCATAATTTTCTTCCAATTTATCCAGGATTTTCTTTTTGAATTCATCAATATTCTCAAAACCCTGCGGCTGTAAAGAAACATCTATTTTTCCGTCTTCCCTGATTTCTTTGATGTAGCCCGTTTCTTCAGATAAGGGATATAATTTCTTGAAAACATCGGAAGCATAGATCAGTCCGATATATTTTTTATTAATCACCACATTCCAGCCCAGTTCACTTTCATTCATCATGATCAGATCTACTTTATCTCCTTTTTTGAAGGGTAAATCCTGATATTGTGGATTTCTTTTAAATTTCGTTGTTCCGGTGATCAATTCCAGTTCGTCATCTATATAAATATGAACAAGATATCTTTTGCCTTCAATGATCTTGGTTTTCTGCTGTTTGTAAGGAATAAATAAATCTTTAATAATACCCCAATCCATAAAAGCTCCGCTTGGAAGGCTCTGAACACAGCTCATCACTGCAAATTCGCCAACTTCCGCCAAAGGAATTTCGGTTGTCGCCTTTAATTTGTTATCATCCTGATACACAAAAACTTCAATTTCATCATCAATTTCTTTCTCATCCTGAGCGAAAATTTTAGGTAAAAATGCTTTTTCACCTGATTCATCCGTCAAGATCCATCCTGAACTATTTTTTTCTGAAATTTTTAAAGTCTGAGTTTTTCCGAGTAGCATGTAATGATAGAATTAGCTGACAAAGGTACGGAAATTTTAGGCTAAAAGGCAAAGAAGCTGAGAAAGCTTAAGATTGGCGGTTGACACACTATAGAAGCTAACTTTAAACAAAAAAGAGAGACAAATGCCTCTCTTAATTTTAATATTTAAATGATTAAATTTTTTAATCAAATATTACATATGAATTGGTCTTTTCGCTGTAGCGTCTAATGCCGCTTCTTTAATCGCTTCTGCATACGTCGGGTGTGCATGAGAACTTCTTGCGATATCTTCGGCACT
>CBFGVN010000631.1:0-1998 GCA_965651845.1 uncultured Chryseobacterium sp.
CATAAACTTCTATCAGTTCTTTCGTTTTTGCCAATGCAATTCCCAATTGCTGGTAGATCGCAGCTCCTGCATTCTGATGAAGTGAAATATCTATACATATGTTTCTTTTGAACTCTTTTGCCAATAATTCTTTAACCAATTGATCATTAATCACAGCTTCTTTTTCATCAAAAACATCAATTAACGAAAAATATTGATCTTCTTCTTTCGGACTGATGTGCCCTGCCAAATCAACATTATTTACAAAGATTGTTTTCTGTTCAAGATTTTCAACATTATGATCCAGAATAAACGCGAATACATCCTCTTCCAGGCTTTCATGATATCTTGCCACCAAATGGGTACTTTCTTCAATTTTCGGCAGATTTGCCAATGGTTTTTCAACGGTATCGTAGAAAGGCTTTACATCAATTCCTTCTAAATTTTCTCTGGTGAGAACCGAATAAATATCTTCTGTTTTAAGTTGTTTTTTTACTAAATTTTCCCAGGCTGTATTTGACATTGAGTATAGATTATTGGTGAATGGTGAATGGTCAATCTGCTTTGCTTGTCAATTTTTAAAAATTCACTTGCGAAGCAAAACTCACAATTGACAATTCATTTTTTTAATTATTTTTTCGCAACGTTTGTACTATCTACTACCAGAATAAAAATCTCTTCATTCGGTTTTTTCATGAAATAGTTTTCTCTTGCGTATTTTTCTTTTTCAGATTTATTGTTCATCAATTTTTTATAAAACGCGTCATTTTTTTCGTATTCGGTTTTATAATATTGAAGTTGTTCTTCGTATTTGTTGATCTCACCATTCAGTTCATTAATTACCAAAAACGAAGTTTTATCAAAGAAAATCATCCAAACCAGAAACATACAGATGGTAATGGTATATTTATTCAACACGTATTTCTGAATAAGTTTGAGTGTCTCAGATTTTGGCTGGATGTCCTTAATAAGTTTATTTTCTTTCATTTTAATGTTTTCTCAACGAGTTTTTAATAACGGTAGTCAAAAAATCAATCGCTACGGAATTCTGCCTCATATTTGGGATAATAAGATCCGCTTCATTTTTTGAAGGCTCAATAAATTCCTGATGCATCGGCTTTAAAGTCGTCTGATAACGGTGCAATACTTCCCCCAGATCTCTTCCTCTTTCCTGAGTATCTCTTCGGATCCTCCTGATCAGTCTTTCGTCTGAATCTGCGTGAACAAACACTTTTAAATCAAATTCTTTTAATAATTCTTTGTTGGTAAGAACAAGAATTCCTTCTACCACCAATACATTTTTAGGTTCTACAGTTACATGATCTCCGGTTCTGGAATGAGTCACAAAGCTATAAATAGGCTGCTCAATAGGCTCATTATTCTTTAAAGCTTTTACGTGCTGTATCAATAAATCAAAATCGATGGACTTAGGATGATCGTAATTCAGAGCTTCTCTCTCCGTCAATGTAAGATTATGATTATCATGATAATAATTATCCTGTGAAAGGATGTTCATTCCTTCAATATCAAGCTGCTGAAGTATCTTGTCAACAACCGTAGTTTTGCCGGATCCTGTACCTCCTGCAATTCCTATTACAAGCATTCTTTTTTGTTTCTTTATAGTTTTTACAAATATACTATTTTATTTAAAAGCTGGAAGAGGGATGCGGGATGATGAAAGTATTTCATTGAAATAAGAAATCCGATGCTTTTGACACCGGATTTTACTTTTATTTTTTAATGAATTTTGTTGATAATTCTAAACCTTTTATTCTTAGAAGATAATCCCCAACCTGCAGATGAGAAACATTAATTGCATTTCTTCCGTTGGCAATCGTTGTTTCCAATACTTTTCTTCCTTCCATATTGAAGATTTCCACTTTTTCTTCTTTGCTTACTTTCATAGAAATATTTAACACATCAGAAACAGGATTCGGATAGATGGCTATTATTTCTTTTTTAGAAACAT
Source organism: uncultured Chryseobacterium sp. (assembly GCA_965651845.1). GTDB lineage: Bacteria > Bacteroidota > Bacteroidia > Flavobacteriales > Weeksellaceae > Chryseobacterium. The sequence goes on from CBFGVN010000631.1 coordinate 1,949, forward strand.
CGTCTACACTCAACTGACAGTTATAAGCCGGTAATACATAACCTGTAGTC
>CBFGVN010000632.1:0-1995 GCA_965651845.1 uncultured Chryseobacterium sp.
TCATCAAACAAAACCACTGTGTATGGCTGTTGCCTGATTTTATTTACCAGCATACCTCCTTCTTCATAACCTACGTATCCCGGAGGCGCACCGTATAAAAGTGCCGCTGAATGTTCTTCTTTAAATTCCGACATATCGAAACGAACCATCGCTTTTTCATCATTGAAAAGCAATTCTGCCATAGATTTTGCCAGCTCCGTTTTTCCTGTTCCCGTTGGCCCTAAAAGGAAGAACGAACCAATCGGCTGTCCCGGTTTGTTTAATCCGCTCCGGTTTTCTACAATCGCGTCTGAAAGGATTTTTAAGGCATGATCTTGTCCCACAACCCTGTTCATTAAAAGAGATTCCATATTCAATAATTTCTCTTTTTCCTGAGCCTGGATTTTCCCGATCGGGATGTTTGTTTTTGCAGCCATTACCGCCGCCAGTTCCAAACGATCTACCTTTTCTCTCTTTATTGATGCATGTTGTAGAAGCTCCGCGTAAGTGTCTTCAATAATTTTCTGAATCTGTTCGACAGGCATTGAATTGTCGATCTGCGGCTGTTCGCTTAAAGATCCCCATAAAATCGGACTGATTTTATCTCTCAATAAATTATACGTCCAAATCAATTCATCTGCTTTATCTTTTTCATCAAAAAACTCTTCTTTTAGAATTTCATCATATTGAGCTTTCCAGCTTTCCAATTCTTTTTCTGAGAGTTCATCAAGCATTTTGATTGCAGCCATCGTTCTGTCGAGCAAGTCAATAGCAGCATCAGGAAGTTTTTTCCCTTTAGCATATCTTTTTGCCAAACGGACACATTCAGGAAGTGCGGTTTTTTCCACTTCAATTCCGTGATGTTTTTTGTAGCCTTCCAACAGAACGTCGATCATTTTAACGCATGTTTTTTCATCCGGCTCATTCACGGTTAATACTTCAAAACGACGATTAAAAGCCTGTTCCGGCTCGATAATTTTTCTATATTCTTCCTGGGTTGTGGCTCCGATTACGGTGATTTCACCTCTGGCTAATTCAGGTTTCAATAAATTCGCAACATTTCCGATGCTTCCTTTCGGATCTAAAAGGGTATGAATTTCATCAATGAAAAGAATGGCTTTTTCAATTTTTTTACACTCATTAATTACTTTTTTCAGACGGTCTTCAATTTCGCCTTTGTAAGAAGTTCCGGCCAGTAAAGCTCCTGTGTCAAGCTCCAACAATGTCCCGTTTTTCAACATATCCGGAACGTTGCCTTTTGTAATTTCGATGGCAAAGCCTTCTACCAGAGCCGTTTTACCAACTCCCGGTTCACCGATGATAATTACATTGGGCTTGCTTCTTCGGCAAAGAATTTCAACTAACATTCTAAGTTCTTTATCTCTTCCGATAATGTTTTCCAGTTCACCTTTTCTTGCCTGCGCCGTTCTGTCTACACAGTAATTTTTAATGGAAGGGAAAGAATTATCAGAATAATCCGAACCGTTAGAAAAAATTGAAGAAAATTCTCCGTTTTCCGAAATTTCGTACGGAGTGTCTTTTCTGTATAAATTGAAAATCTCATGCTCTCTAAGAGGCAGGGATTTAAGCTGTTGCAATGTAAAAGCAACCTGAGGCTTTACAATGGCCGTTAAAACACAAATTGGAGTAATTTCGTCCAAACCTAATTTTAAACGAATATCATCCGCTTCTTCCATAATAGTATCTAAGGCTTCATCTTCGCCAACTTCATCAGGAAGATGAGTTGTTTTAGGATAATCCTCAATACGTACATCTGCCCATTCATAGAAATAGCCTGGATCTTTGTCGATGCTTTTTAAAAATTCGTTAAGGCCAATATCTTTATGCATCAAAGCCCGCAAAATGTGCGGTGCGCCATATGTCGCATTGTAATTTTCCCTCGCGATCGACTGTGCAATATGAAAAAGCTGCTTTACTGTCTCGTTGGTTACTAGTACTCCCATCTTGTATTTTATCAAAAATTAATATTATATCGATTTGGTGGTAATCACCCAT
>CBFGVN010000633.1:0-1995 GCA_965651845.1 uncultured Chryseobacterium sp.
GCAGTATTCAAACCCAATTGTATTAAGGTCATCCGAAACTTTTTTGGCAAAATCCAGAAAATATTCCCTTACCATTTCACGCTGCTCATTGGCTTTATCTTCATAGATAATTCCATTGTCCTGATCGGTGCTGAGTGTCTGCTCTTTTCGGCCTTCGCTTCCGGTAACGATAAATGCAAATTTTGCAGGAGGCTTTCCTACTTGTCTGATTACTTTTTCTATTACTTTTCCGGTAATCGTATCGGCAATTGTAGTAATGACCTGACTGGCAATTTCACCGTGTACTCCTCTACCCAAAAGTTGAGTGATGATATCCGGAACCTGTTTCCATTTTTTCTGCAGCTCTTCTACACTTTCAGCCTGTTTTACCGATTGAATAAAAACAAGCGGACTTTGTCCCTGCTCGCTCAACAGACGGTTTCTGCTCAGAAAGCCCAGATATTCGCCCTTATCTTTCACGAGAAGGTACCTTGATTTAGTTTTAAACATCATCAGAACTGCTTCGTAGAGATAAGCATCACTGGAAATACTTACAATGGGATTATCCATCACCTCAGAAATTGCAATCCTAGAGTCCAGACAGCGGGCGATGACATTATCACGCAAAGTAATATCTGTTGCATAACCAATAATCTCCTCACCTCCAGACTTTTTCACAAAGATGCAGCTTACTTTGTTAGCAGCCATTATTTGTGCCGCCTCAAAAACAGGAGTATTTTCTTCGCAGGAAACAATACTTTTATAGGCAATTCCTTTTATTTTTCTGGAGTAAAGCTGGTCGGCTGCAAAATAACTTTCCTCAAAAGTGGCAGGCGTTTTCACAAAATGAGAAAATTCTTCATCCAGCATTTTTTTACCGAAATCAGAAGTAAAATAGTGGAAGAAATCTTCATATGCATTACACAATTCATAGAATTCCTTCTTAGGCAAAGTATAAACAACCGTTCCTTTTTTGGCTATAGCCGACTTTAATGCGCGTACCCTATTGAGAACCACTGAAATACCGCCAAAACAATAAGGTGAATGATGTATCGAAATACATCTCTTGTCTTCTGCCGCATCGAAAAAAAATGTTTCGTATTCTCCGGATTCAATAATATCTACCCCTCTCATCTCTGTCACTTCCTGCCGATAGACCAACGTATCTTTGGAAAACTCAGTTTTTGTGAGTGTTTCCGAGATTTCCATAAGAACGGTTTCGGGTAAAAGATGAAAAGGTTCTGTTAATTTTAAAAGTGAAATAATTTTTTCCTGCATAATGATTACTTCATTTTATCTGTTAAAAACTTTAATCTGGATTCGATTTCCTGATGGATATTCTGAAATTCAATTTCTGAAAATTCCCCTCGTTTCTGGATTTCAAAAAAACATTTTGCCGTCGCTCCCGCATCAATCATCGCATTGTGAGAATGTTCCATTTTGTCATTAAAAAGAAACTCGTAAAGCTGAGGCAACCGGAAATATTCAGCTTCAGGGTTAACAACATAGTCTTTACTTTTAAGCATTGTACAGTAAAAATGACTTTTCAGAAAAGGGTTTTCCAAGTTTGCCCTGTAGAAATCGCAGCTCAATGTGTGAATATCAAACTCTGTAAAATGTCCCGTAATCAATGGCTGAAATTCTTTAATATCCGAAGATAATTTTTCTAAAACCATTTTTCTTTCTTGTCCGTTTTTGCTGAGAAACTCTTTTGTTATCCCATGTATTTTTAATGATTTTGAACTGATTTTCAAATCATTATTAAAAATATAAAAATTTTCACGCTCAATTTCCTGAGCATTTTCGTCATATATAATCCAGGCGACCTGAACTGCTGAAGGCCAATTACCCGTTTCAGAGTAAGGCAGATTCCAGCGTTTCGGAATTCCTGTGGTTTCGGTATCGATGAAAAGAAAATATGTTTTCAAAACACTATCAAAATTATAAAAAAAATAAAAAAGGTACGCATCTGGGAGAACCTTTTTATAATGAAATTAAAATTTACCAAAATCACAC
>CBFGVN010000634.1:0-1984 GCA_965651845.1 uncultured Chryseobacterium sp.
TTCGAGCCGTTCGTGCAACTCGGGCGCAACCTGACCAGCCCGCACGAAGGCACGTGCAAAATTGAGCAAGAACACCCCATCCGACATTCTTCACTCCCAAAACCTGTAGAAAATTCTTTGCAGATTTTTCTTTGCTTTCCGTCACTTCAGGAAGCTTTATCAATAAAAATAAAAATGTTACCAATAGAATGATGATTCCAAGGATCATATAAGGTCCTTTTACCAATGAAGTCTCAGCCTGAATATAGGCTAGTTTGGCTGTCTGTGTCAGATTAGCAAGTTCTTCCTGCGATTTTGGTTCTTCACCCAGAATAAAAATTCCGCCAATGATAGGCGCAATAGAAGCTGCCAAACCATTGAAAGACTGGGCGAAATTTAGTCTTTGTGTTGCTTTTTCAGGTGCGCCCAAAACGGTAATGTACGGATTTGCTGCTGTTTCCAGGATCGCAAGACCACAAGACAGGACAAAAAGAGCTCCCAGAAAAAAAGGATAGCTAATTTTGTTGGCCGCCGGAACAAATAGAAAACAACCTGCCGCAAAGAGGAACAATCCTACCAAAATTCCGGTTTTATAGCCATATTTCTGAATAATAAGTCCGGCCGGAATGGCCAGTAAAAAGTACGCGGCAAAAACGGACGAATCTACCAAAGAAGCCTGAAAATGATTCAGATGAAAAGCACTTCGAAGGTGTTTTATCAAGATTGGATCCAGATTATGGATAAATCCCCAGAAAAAAAATAAACTCGTTATCAGGATGAGCGGAAAGTAGTAATTTTTCTTTTTTGAAGAAGAAGAAAACGAGTTTCCGGAGTGGGTATTATTCATTGACTTATTATTTTGTGAAAATATTTTATTACATGATTTGCCGCTTTAAATGGTGATTTTTAATCTACTCATCATTCTTTTAAAAAAAAATAAGCAAAGGTTAATCGATTGCATTAATTTTTTAACTTATTCTTAATTTTTCAGCACGGATATTTTATCATTTTTAAAAGTATAAAAATTTTCTGAATAAAAAATTATTAGAACAGGATGGTACAAGATAGTTTAAAAAAACCGCAGATTTATTGATAATTTACTACTTATTCTTTATTTAAGAAGTAGGGAATACGACTTTGCGCTTTTGTAAAAATTCTATAATTTAGAAGCTAATAAAAGTCTCATCAAATTTAAATGACATGACAGAATATCAGGCAAAATCAGACAGCTCTTTATCTTTTGAACTTACGAAAGAAGGAAAGTCAATCGGGAAGCTGACTTATAAAAGCTGGTTTAAATTTAATGCTGAGGTAGAAATATTAAACTCAAAATATCAGATTGAGCCTAAAGGTTTTTGGGGAACAACCATCGAGTTTAAAGATGGAGGCAGAGTACTCCTAAAATTTACTATGAATTGGAACGGAGATATTATTATACAAACCTATTTCGGAAATGTAGAAAAAGATTATGTTTTTAAACACAGAGGTATTTTTAAAGAGTCATTTGTATTGATGGATCAAAATGGAGTAGAACTGTTGGTTATGAAACCAGACTTGAAATGGAATACAATGAATTATGAATATCATATTACAACATCAGATGTTTTTGAAAAGTTTTCGTACAAAAATGTATTGTTGATGAATTCTGTACATTGTGCAAATTATTTTATGGCAATGATGATGGCTTCTACTGTTCCTGGAATGTAAGAATTTTAAATATGATGAAAATACACCGCAAAACCATCCAAACCCCGCTCGGAGAAATGATTGCCTGTGCCATAGCCGAAGGAATCTGCCTGTTGGAATTCACTGATCGGAAAAATATTGAAAAACAGCTTAAATCTTTATCTAAGACCTTAAATGCTGAAATTATTGAGGAAGAACATCCACATTTTAAGCAGCTGGAGGAAGAATTAAAAGAATATTTTGAAAGCAAAAGGGATAAATTTGAAGTGCCATTATTTATCACAGGAACAGAGTTTCAGGAGAAGGTATGGCAATTGTT
>CBFGVN010000635.1:0-1981 GCA_965651845.1 uncultured Chryseobacterium sp.
GGAAATTTCGGACTGTTTTATCTTGACGGCCATACAGATTATATTCCACCCAAACTCTCTCCCAGTGGTGGAGCTGCTGGAATGGATCTTGCTATTGTTTGTGGCTTAGGACATGAAAAACTGACCAATATTGACAATCAAAAACCTTATTTTCTGGAAGAAAATGTTTTCTGTGTGGGCAATGCGGAAACAGATGATGAAGAATATGTAGGAGAAATCATTAATTCTAAAATCAATTATTTTGATTTATATGAATTAAGAAAAAACGGGTTTAGAAAAACCTCAGAAGACTTTTTAAAATTAATTGACGAAAAAAATTTAGATGGCTTCTTTATCCATTTGGATGTTGATGTTCTGAATGATAAAATTATGCCTTGTGTCGATAGCCGAATGGAGGATGGAATTGACTATGAAAATCTGAAAGAAATTCTACAACCATTGATTCACAACGAAAAATGTTTCGGAATTGAGATCACTATCCTTGATCCGGATTATGATCAAAATGGTGGATATACTTTACCTTTTATAGAAAATTTAACTAAAATTATAAACAACGAAGATTAATACATGAAGAAGACATTAAAAAGAACGTTCAGGGTTTCTAAATATGTAATTTATAAAGAAACACTGGTAGATTATAAAGAACATTTCTGGTCATTTTTGGGAGCATTTTTCGGAATTGGAATCATTGCATTTATCCAGTCCCATACGCTTTCTGCAACAGAAAATATCTTTCTTATCGGTTCTTTTGGAGCGTCAAGTGTGTTGATTTACGGGGCCATTCAAAGTCCACTGGCTCAACCGCGAAATCTTGTTGGAGGGCATATAATTTCAGCATTGGTTGGGGTTACCATTTATAAAATTGTCCCTGATATTATTTGGCTTTCTGCACCTTTAGCTGTAGCTTTTTCTATAGTTTTAATGCAATATACGAAAACTTTACATCCTCCCGGCGGCGCAACTGCCTTGATTGCCGTGAGCTCAACCGGAAAAATTCCGGAATTGGGTTTTTGGTATGTTATTTCTCCGGTACTTACTGGGTGTTTAATTTTATTGATTGTAGCATTATTTTTCAACAATATCACTCCGAACAGAAGCTATCCAACTCACAGCAGGTTTAAAAAATTATTGAAGAAAAAACATGAACATCCGCACAAAATGAAAAAGTAAAAAATTATGAATTGTCTCGAATGTGGCGAAAAAATTATCGGCCGATCAGATAAAAAATTCTGTAATGATGCCTGCCGAAATGCCTATAACAACAAACAGAATAAGGACTCTAACAATCTGATGCGAAATATCAACAACAAACTTCGCAAAAATTACAGAATCCTGGTAGAAGTAAACATCGATGGGAAAACGAAAATTGCAAAATCCAAACTGGATAGTTTAGGTTTTGATTTTGATTTTTTTACAAATCTAAAAGTTTATAAAAACGGATCCGAATACAAATTTATTTATGATTACGGCTATAAAATGTTGGATGACGATTTTGTTTTGATTGTAAAAAATAAAGCATAAAAACACAAACACTTAAAACTATTCACATGAAAGAAGTTGTCATAATCACTGGCGCCGGTGGAATGATTGCCCGCGAACTTTCGAAGAGACTCAAAAAGGAATATACTGTTCGTCTTTTAACCCGGAAAAAACAGCATGACAATGAGTTTGAATGGAATGTTAAAGAGAAAACAATTGATGAGACTGCTTTCGAAAATATTTCCCACGTCATTCATCTTGCGGGAGCCAATATCTCAGAAAAACGCTTGACAGCATAAAAAAAAAAAGAACTGATTTCAAGCCGAGTTGATTCAGCTCAGTTGATTTTAAAAACTTTACGTGAAAAGAAAATTAAATTAAAATCTTTCATTACAGCATCAGGAATAAATTACTATGGAACCAAAACAACCGATACAATTTTTACTGAAAAAGATAATCCGGGAAATGATTTTTTAAGTGAAGTTGTGATTTTATGGGAAAG
>CBFGVN010000636.1:0-1972 GCA_965651845.1 uncultured Chryseobacterium sp.
CCCAATATGAAGCCTACTATGATATAAAAACCGGTATGTATTATGTATATCCGAAGATCGGAAATACAATTACAGGACCACCGACTGCGATGTCACCTGAAGACTACAAAGAGTTCATGATGGCGGCACAGACAAAGGCTTATTATAAAGAAAAATCAGACCGTTACAGTTTGATGTTCAGAAAAGATAAAAGCGATGCGGCGAGAAAAGGTTTAATTCCTTCTTTAACGATCAACAACAGACTTTTCGAAACGATTTTCGGAAGCAACAAAATTGAAATTATTCCTTCCGGATATGCATCTTTCGACTTTGGAGGATTGTACCAGAAAATTGATAACCCGCTAATCTTACCTCAAAACAGAACAAGTTTTACGTTTGATATCGACCAGAGAATTCAGCTTGGATTATTAGGAAAAGTAGGTGAAAACCTGCAATTGAAAGCCAACTATGATACTCAGAGCGGTTTTGCGTTCGAGAATAGGATGAATTTGGTCTGGCAGGCGAAAGGAAGCTGGAAAGATCTTCAGCAGAAAGGATTGAATGATGTTGATAAGCCCAATTCCGGAGGTGAAGATAAAATCATTAAAAGAGTAGAATTCGGTAACGTAAATATGCCGCTGTCAACCAGTTTGATACGCGGTTCTCAATCTTTATTTGGGGTTAAAACCGAGTTCCAGCTGGGAAAAACATACGGAACGGTAGTTCTTTCCCAACAGCAGGGTGAAGCAAGGAATATTACCGTTCAGGGTGGCGGTGTGATGAATACATTTAAATTAAATGCTATTGATTACGAAGATAATCAGCACTACTTTTTAGGTCATTATTTCTTGGATAACTACGATAATTCATTGCTAAACTATCCTCAGATCAATTCCAAAATCAGTATCACAAGATTGGAAGTTTGGGTTCTGGATCAGGGAAATACGAATTTACAGTATCAGAAAAGTATCGTCGGGATCAGGGATTTAGGTGACGGAGCTGGTCTTCCGAACAATGATCAGACAGGTTTCAATTTATACTCTACAGTTAATGGATTACCGGGCTTGAGAGATGCCAGTACAACGTACAATGCCATTAAAGGAGCCAATTTACCGGTAGCGTCTGGACGTAATGAAACGAATGTGGATGGTGAGCATTTTATTGTTAATAATAAAGCAAGAAGATTAAATCCAAACGAATATACATTACAACCACAGTTAGGATACATTTCATTAAACCAGAAATTGAATGATAATCAGCTTTTGGCGGTTTCATTTTCCTATACGGTAAATGGAAGTAACCAAGTGTACAAAGTAGGGGAATTCTCCGAAGAAAGTACAGTGCTGATGACCAAAGTTTTGAAGCCTAATACAACGGTGAAAACTTCGTCTCCTATGTGGAATTTGATGATGAAAAACATCTATTCTCTAGATGCAGGGCAGGTAAATCAGGACGGGTTTATTTTAAATGTATTATACAGAGATCCACAATCTGGAGGTAAGGTAAACTATCTTCCTGTTAATAATATGCCTCAGGTAAGCAGTGTTCCATTAATTAAATTATTAAATTGGGATAGATTAAATGTAAACGGCGACTTACAAAATAACGGGAGTACAACGGGAGACGGTATTTTCGACTTTGTAAACGGAATCACCATCAGACCTGAAACGGGAAGGGTGATCTTTACAAAAGTTCAGCCATTTGGTAGCTATATTCAGAGTGTCATTGGAAGTAATGATCCGCAGTATGTATTCTCAGATCTGTATTCCCAGCAAAAACAGGTGGCGACATCTAGTAACCTGGCGCAGCGATATACCCTTGAAGGTCGTTATAAAGGAACTCAGGGACAGGGAATTTCTTTGGGTGCCGTAAACGTCCCTCAGGGTTCGGTAAAAGTTTCGGCAAATGGTGTGCAGTTGACAGAAGGTATCGACTATACGGTAGATTATATGCTGGGAACGGTGACCATCATTAATGAACAGGTAAAACAATC
>CBFGVN010000637.1:0-1970 GCA_965651845.1 uncultured Chryseobacterium sp.
TTCAAAAATCTTTTGGTAATGGTTACCGTCGAGTTTTGCTGGGTGTTTAATACATTTTGATTTAAAATATAATTGTTGTTCAGTGTATTATTATAGAATTTTGTACTTACAATATCTACTGAAGCGGAGAATGTAAGGAAGGGATTTGCTTTGGTATCCTGAGTGTGTCTCCATGCAATTCGGTAAGTTCCTGTTTTGCTGTAATCATCCAATCCTTTAATCCCGCGAACCATCGTCCCAAAATCTGCGGAGAAGTTTCCGGAATAACGATATTTTTTAACGTAATTCATTTCCGGCCTCAAGTTCCAGCTTCCTTTGGTGTAAAGGTCTGCAAGTACTTTAAGGTCAAAATGCTCTCCGATCGGCTGATAATACCCCAACCCGTTCAGGAAGAAACCAACATCCTGTCTTTCCCCGAAACTCGGGATCAGGATCCCTGCCGATCTTTTATCCGAAAACGGTAAAATGGCGAAAGGCATGATCAAAGGAGTTGGAACCTGCTCGATATACATCTGGATCGGTCCGGAAATAATTGAAGATTTATTTTTTGTTTTTACTAATTTGATATTGGAAGCTTTTAGATAATAATCCGCTGCCGTATCTTTTTTCTTAATAAAATAATCGTCCGTGGTATAGATGGCCCGTCTCATTGCAAAGACAGAATCGTTATACTTTTTTGTTTTTTCGGCAACAATCACCCCTTCACTTTCTTCCGTTCTGGCATTGAATGCAATGGCCTGCTTGGTTTTTGTGTTGTACTGAAACTGATCTGTTTCGTACTTTTTCCCTGCCTGAGTGATCACTGCAGGCTCTATAAATTTTCCTAAAGAATCCTGTTTTCCTCTTGCAAACATGAGATTTTTCTCTTCATCTATCGAGATATAATCTGCATCTATCTGCACATCCTGATACTTTACCTGCGCATTTTTGTTCAGATAGATCATCTTTTTCTGAAAATCTCTACGGTTGTAATCTGCTTTCGTCTGAAGAACATCATCCAAAGCTTCTTTCTTCAGAATAATGGTATCCTTTTTGGAAATAGTATCATTCACCGCATTTTTAGGCAATTTTTCAGGCGTTTCCTGTGCTAAAAAATTGTTAAAAATTAGGATAATTAAAATTTGTAATATATTTTTGAAGACGGTTTTGACCAATTTTTGTTTATATTTAATGTATATAATTAAGGCTCAAAATTAATATAATTTTTAAAACTGTAAGATGCACAAAGTAAATTTTAAAATAATTTTATCATTTCTCTTCATACTGCTTAGCAACTTTATTTTTTCGCAAAAGAAATTTATCATTGTTTTAGATGCCGGACACGGGGGAAGCGATCATGGAGCAAACAGGACTTATGCCGACATCGGGAGGATTGCTGAAAAGGATGTTACTCTTGCCATTACCCTGAAAGTTGGGGCAATGCTTGAGAAAAATAAAGATTTTAAAGTAATTTATACCAGAAAAATCGACGAATATCCATCACTTTCAGACAGAACCAATCTTGCCAACAGAAGCAAAGCGGATCTTTTTGTATCGATTCACTGTAATTCTGCAGTAAGGAGTTCCGCGTACGGTACGGAAACTTATGTACAGGGGCCGGATCAGAACGACACCAATCTTGAAGTAGCAAAAAGAGAAAATGACGTGATCTTTTTAGACGAAAAAGATAAGCAGACCTTTGGATCTTACGACCCAAGCTCGCCGGAATCTTTGATCGCCCTGAAGCTTCAGCAAAGCAAATATCTTGAATCGAGTCTACTTTTTGGGGGATTGGTAGAAGATAATTTTGTAAATAAAGACAAAAGATTTTCAAGAGGAGTTTTCCAGAAAAACTTACACGTGCTTCGTATGAACGCGATGCCTTCCGTTCTTATTGAGACCGGATTTATCAACCATCCTGAAGAAAGTCACTATCTGGCATCTGATAAAGGACAGACCGAAATTGCGGAAAGTATCTTCAATGCAATTAT